>JAFGEN010000199.1 GCA_016931595.1 Candidatus Aminicenantota bacterium
CACGGTCTGCCGATCGAAATCCATGTCGACAAGCTCCTCGGGGACAAGAAAAAGGACATCCCCTTGACGGCGTTCCGGGAAGAATGCAAGGCCTATGCCCTGAAATACATCGACATCCAGAGGGACGATTTCAAGCGCCTGGGCGTGTTCGGGGAGTGGAATGAGCCTTACCTGACGATGAACCCGGCCTACGAAGCCGACATTCTCCGTCGCCTGGCGGCTTTCTTTGCCTCGGGGGACGTCTACAAGGGTCGCCGTCCGGTCCACTGGTGTCCGACTTGCCGGACCGCCCTGGCCGAGGCCGAGATTATCTATAAAGATAAAACCTCCCCCTCGATCTACGTCAAATTCCCGATGGTCTCCGACCTGGGCGGCCTCGCTCCCGCTTTGAAGGGGAGAAGGGTTTCGGTCATCATCTGGACGACGACACCCTGGACGCTCCCGGCCAACCTGGCCGTCGCGTTTCACCCGGAATCTGAATACGCCGTTTTCGAAGCGGGAAGCGAAGCATACTTGGCGGCCAAGCGCCTTGTCCCGGTCATCGCCGAAATCCTGGGCTTTGAATCGCCCAAGATTCTGGCCGCCTTCGAAGGTCGTGCGCTTGAACATCTCAAGGCCCGCCATCCGTTCCTCGACCGGGAATCGGTCTTCGTCCTGGCCGACTACGTCACTCTCGACGACGGGACGGGCTGCGTTCACACCGCCCCCGGCCACGGCTACGAGGACTACCTGACGGGGAAGGCCTATGGCCTCGACGTCTACACCCCGGTGGACGACAAGGGCGAGTTCACGGCCGATGTTCCCAAGTACGCCGGGATGAACGTCTTCAAGGCCAATCCGGCGATCAACGCCGACATGGCCCGGGACGGATCGTTGCTTCATCAGGGCGAGATCATCCACTCTTACCCCCACTGCTGGCGGTGCAAGAATCCGGTCATTTTCCGGGCTACGGCCCAATGGTTCATCTCCATGGACCGGAGCGGCCTGCGGAAACGAGCCCTGGAGGAGATCAAGAAAGTCCGCTGGATTCCGGCCTGGGGCCAGGAGCGGATCTCCGGGATGGTCGAGAATCGTCCCGACTGGTGCATCTCACGGCAGCGGTCGTGGGGCGTGCCGATCCCGGCCTTCGTCTGCGCCGCCTGCGGCGAAGTTTTGGCCGACTCGCCGACGACGCTTCACGTGGCCGAGATCTTTGAATCCGAAGGGTCGAACGCCTGGTTTGTCAAACCGGCCTCCGAGCTGCTTCCGCCCCGGGCGGCCTGCCCTGCCTGCGGCGGCCGCAGCTTCGAGAAGGAAAACAACATTCTCGACGTCTGGTTCGAATCGGGGGCCAGCCAGGCCGTTCTCGGCCGGAGAGCCGACCTGCCTTGGCCGTCCGATGTCTATATCGAGGGCCACGACCAGCATCGAGGCTGGTTCAACAGCTCGCTCCTCATCGGCGTCGGAGCCAAGGGCGGTTCTCCCTTCCGGACCTGCATCACCCACGGGTTTGTCCTCGATGAGCAGGGAAAAGCGATGTCCAAGTCGGCAGGCAACATCGTCGAACCCCGGGACGTGATCGCCCAGAACGGGGCGGAAATCCTCCGTCTCTGGATCGCCATGCTGAATTTCAAGGAGGATGCGCCGTTCGGGAAAGGCATCGTCCAGCATCTGGTCGAGGCCTACCGAAAGATCCGCAACACCTGGCGGTTCCTCCTGGGCAACCTGAGCGATTTTCGGCCAGAGGCCGACCTCCTCGACCCGGCCGATATGGAGCCCTTTGACCGCTGGGCTCTGGACCGCAACGCGGCCGTCGCCCGGCGCATTCTCGAGGCCTATGACGCCTATGAATTCCACGCCGTCTTCCATGCGGCCTTCCAGTTCTTCACCGTCGACCTGAGCGCCTTTTACCTGGATGTGATCAAGGACAGGCTCTACTGTTCCGCCGGCGGCTCGCGGATTCGGCGGTCGGCCCAGACGGCCCTCTTCCACATCCTGACCGGGTCGATCCGGCTGTTGGCGCCTCTTCTTCCTTTCACCACCGAGGAAGCCTGGGAAGCGATCCCGGACTTTCCAGGGAAGGAAGAATCCATCCACCTGGCTTATTTCCCCGAGCCGGGCCGGCCTCTCCTTTCGGATAAGGAACGGACAAAATGGGAATGGCTCCTGGATCTTCGCAACCAGATCCTCAAGGAGCTGGAAAAAGCCCGGGAATCGAAGTTGATCGGCAATGCCCTCGAGGCCCGGATCATCGTCGCCGCGCCCGCCGCGCGGGCGGCGGAGATCAAGGCCGAGGCTGAGCGTCTGGCCGTTCTCTGTCTTGTCTCGGAGGTTGCCGTCAAAGCGGCGGACAGCCCCGAGTTCAAGATCGTCGTGGAGAAAGCCGCTGGAGAAAAATGCCGCCGTTGTTGGAATTATTCCCCCACGGTCGGGGCCTCGGCCGCTCATCCCGACCTCTGTCGACGCTGCGAGGACGTCCTCGAGAACCGGGCCTGAGGCGGATCATGAAGCGTTTTGCCCCTTACGCCGCCCTGGCCGGACTGGTCATCGTCCTGGATCAGGTCAGCAAAGCCCTGATCGTCGCCCACGTGCCGTTCTATGGCTCGGTCCGGCTCATCCCGGGTTTTCTGAAGTTGACCCATATCCACAACAAGGGGGCCATCCTGGGCCTTTTCAACAGCTCGGAATATTCCTGGGCGCCGGCTCTCCTTCTCGTCCTCAACGCCGCCGCGCTGGCCCTGGTGCTATACTATTTTTCGAAGACAACGGACGAAGAGCGGGCCGCCCGCTTCGGTTTGGCCCTGATCGTCGGCGGCGCCCTGGGGAACGTCATCGACCGCATCGCCCGGGGTTTCGTCGTCGATTTCATCGAGATGTCGGCCGGGTCGTTCCACTGGCCGACATACAACATCGCCGATTCGTGCATCACCATCGGGGCCGTTGTCCTGGTCTGGAGCGTCATCTTCAGGAGGCCGCATGCATCCGATCCTGTTTAAAATCGGGCCGCTGACAATCCATTCGTACGGTTTTTTCATGGCTCTCGGCGTGGCCTTCGGCATCTGGTTTCTCTACCGCCAGGCTAAGCGGCAGGGCCTGGACGCCGGGCGGCTGATCGACGCCGCGTTTTACATCATGATCGCTTCGCTCGTCGGGGCCAAGCTGATCCTCCTCATCGGCAATTTCTCCCATTACATGTCCAATCCCAAGGAACTCTTGTGGATCGCCCGTTCGGGAGGAGTGTTCCAGGGCGGGCTGGCCTTCGGTGTCCTCTTCGCCTTGTGGTATTTTCGGAAATACAAGCTTCCGACCTGGAAGATCGCCGACCTCGTCGGGCCGGCCCTGGCCCTCGGCCACGGGTTCGGCCGGCTCGGGTGTTTTTCTGCGGGATGCTGTTACGGGCGGGCCTGCGCCCTGCCCTGGGCGGCCGTGTTCCAGGACGAATACGCTCACAGCCTGACCGGCGTGCCGATTCACCAGGGTTTGCACCCCGTCCAGCTCTACGAGGCGGTTCTCAACTTCGCCAATGCGTTCATCCTCTACCGACTTCTCCGAAAGAAAGCCTACGACGGGCAGGTTTTCACCTTCTACATCATCAACTACGCCGTCATCCGTTTCTTCACCGAGTATTTCCGCGGGGATCATTCCTCCAGCGGGTATCTCCTCGAAGGTCCCTCGGCCCTGCTCAGCCTGTCGGTCTCGCAGGGATTCTGCCTCGTCGCGTTCGCCGCGGGATTGATTCTTCTTCGCGTTTTTAAAAAACGCTCGCGTGGATAAGAAGTTCTTCCGGATCACGCCTGAATTCGGAGAAGGAATCCGCCTGGATGTCTTTCTCTGCCGGCAAGTCCGCGAATTTACCCGGGCCCAGTTCCAGCGCTTCATCGACAAGGAACAGGTCCGGGTCAACGGCGGATTCAAGAAGTCGAGCTATACGCTGAGGGCCGGCGATCTGGTCGAGGCGGAAGTCGAGATGCCGCCCCTGGAACCGATGGCGCCCCAGTTGATTCCCCTCGACATTTTATATGCAGACGAGCACCTGGCGGTCATCAACAAGCCCAGCGGACTCCTCGTTCATCCGGGTGCCGGCCGTCGATTCGGAACGCTGGTCAATGCCCTTCTCTATCATTTTCCGGAAGTCCGGGGAATCGGTCCGGAGGATCGCCTCGGGATCGTCCACCGTCTCGACCGGGAGACGTCGGGGGTCATCATCACTGCCCGCAGCCCCCTGTCCTACCAGGCGATGAAACGGCAATTCAAGAACCGCGAGGTCAAGAAGGTTTACCTGGCCCTCGTCTGGGGCCATTTCCGTGAAACTGAAGGGACGATCGACTTGCCGATCGGCCGCCACCTCCGAAACGGCCAGAAATTCTCCGTAGAGACTCGAAAGCCGAGGGTGGCCATCACCGACTACACCGTCCTCAAGCGGTTTGCCGAATTCGACCTGGTCGAGGCACGGCCGCATACCGGCCGGACCCACCAGATTCGGGTCCACATGGCCGCCGGAGGCCATCCCGTTGCCGGGGATCGTGTCTACGGACCGAAAAGGCCTCGGCGGGAGCTGCCGCGGTTGTTTCTCCATGCAAGAAAAATCGGATTCCGGCACCCGGAATCGGAAAAGTGGCTGGAATTCGAAGCCCCGCTTCCTCCGGACTTGGAGCGCTTCCTTGCCTCTCTGGAGGCGGAAGCCGGGGATTAAAGCAGGGCGATTGCCTCGATTTCGACCTTGACATCCCGAGGGAGACGAGCCACCTCGACCGCGGCCCGGGCCGGCGCCGGAACGGGGAAAAACTCGGTGTAGACCTTATTCATCGCCACGAAATCGTTCATGTCCTTGAGGTAAACGGTGACCTTGACCGCCTTGGCCATCGAGCTGCCGGCCGCCTCGAGAACGGCTGCGACGTTCAGGAGAGAGCGACGGGTCTGTTCCTCAATCCCTCCGGCGACGAGCTGGCCGTTGGCCGGGTCAAGAGGGATCTGGCCGGAACAGAAAACGAACGGCGGGGCGATGATGCCCTGTGAATAGGGGCCGATCGCCTGGGGGGCTTTGTCGGTTTTCACTTCTTTCTTCATCGGACCACTCCTTGGGGGAATTGGAAGAGGCCGCAGGGCGGCCAGTGGGGCCGCGCCCAGCACGGCCAGGGCGTCCCGGCGTTTCATAGAATCTCCTCTTGGCCAGGATTCAAGCGCGAAGGAACCGGGTCTTACGACAAGACTCTGATTCTCACCCGGCGGCTTTCGACCGGTTTTCCGACGATCACCGCCCGGATGTGTATTGTATAAGAACCCGGTCGAAGTTTCCACGTCCAGGAAAAAGGCGGGCCGACCACGGCCGCCTTAATGCCGTCCACATGCCATTCGACCGTTTGCGGCTCGGGCCGGGTCTCAATCCGGGCCTTGAAACCGAGAGTCTGATACTCCGGCCGAAGGATGGGGTCGATCTTGAACACGTCGCCGTCGGCCGGGAAGATCACCCGGACGGGATCGGCAATTTTTCCGGCAACCCGAAGGGAAGCGGGATCGGGACTGCCGCGGTGGGAGAGGCGGCAGGACGTATTCGGAGCGGTGCCTTCGATAAACAGCTCGGAGATGGAGGCCGGACACGAAGGCCCCGGACGTTCGCCCGAAAGCGGGCAGATTTCGACCCGGACCAGGCCGGGCGGCTCCGGGAAGGAAAGGCCCGGCCCATTTTCCTCCAGCAGGAGCATGCAGTCGCGGAAGAGCGGCCCGGCGCCGGTGATCCCGGAGACGTTGTGCATCGGCGATCCGTCGAAATTCCCCGTCCAGACGGCCACCGTATAACGGGGCGTATAGCCGACCGTCCAATTGTCCCGAAAATCCTTGGATGTGCCCGTCTTGGCCGCGGCGGGGAAGGGGAGATTCAAGGGCCCGCGGTAGCCGAAAGCAGGAACGCGGGCATCGCGATCGGCCAGAATGTCGGTCACGATAAAGGCAGCGGCCCGAGAAAAGACGCGGACCGGGGGAGATACCGAAACCGGTTCCATCCGGCTGCCTTTCCGCGAGGCTGTCTCGATGAGACGTTCGGGGCGGTAGAGCCCCCCCTCCGCCAGGGCGGCATAAGCCCGGGCCAGTTCGAGCAGGGTGACCTCGCCGTTGCCCAGGGTCAACCCCGCTCCGTAATAGGATGCATCCTTTTTGAGGCTGCCGAATCCCATTTCCCTCAGTTTGCGAAAGAGAAGTTCCGGACCGAGAAGGTCGAGAACCGCGACCGCCGGAATATTGTATGAACTGGCCAGGGCGCTCCGAAGCCGGACCGGGCCGTGATAACGCTCATCGTAGTTGTCCGGAGAAAACGCGGATTCCAACGGCCCGAACTCGGCGGGCGCGTCGTCGATCAGGGTGGCCGCGGTCATGCCGTTCTCCAGGGCCAGGGCGTACGTCAGCGGCTTGAGGGTCGAGCCCGGCTGGCGGAGCGAATTGGCCCCGTTGACCTGGCCGGCATGAGGTTCGTCGAAAAAATCCTTCGAACCGACCATCGCCCTGACAGCCCCCGTTGCGTTTTCCAAAACGATCACGGCTCCATTGGTCAGATTCTTTTTTTCCAGGGATCGAAGGTGGCCGTCGAGAAGGCGTTCAATCTTGGTCTGAAGCGGCAGGTCGAGGGTTGTGCGGATCTCGGCCAGGCTCTCCCTCTCTTCAGGAGACAGGCGGGTCAGAAGGTATTCGACGAAATGCGGCGCCCGGAAATCCCGGACGTTTTCCGACACCCGGACCGGCTCGGCCAAGGCCCGGCCGAGCGTATCGGGGCTGATGAATCCGAGCCGGGCCATGCGCCGAAGGATGGCGTTGCGGCGACTCAGGAGATCGGCCTCATCCCGTTCGGGTCGAAGCCGGCCCGGAGCCCTGGGCAGAGCGGTCAGGTATGCAGCTTCCGAGGGGCTCAGATCCCGGGCCGGCTTGTCGAAATAAAATCGGGCGGCCGCCTCAAGACCGTACGCCTGCCGCCCGTAGGCCACCCGGTTGAGATACTGGACGAGAATGTCCCCCTTGGAGAGTGTCCTTTCGAGCCGAAGGGCCAGCCAGGTTTCGGCGATTTTTGAAGGAATCGTGCGGGGATAATGGTAGATGTTTCGGACCAGCTGCTGGCTGATCGTCGAAGCCCCGGAGACGACTCTTCCACGGACAAGGGCTTGTCCCATGGCCCGGCCGAGAGCAAAGAGGTCGATTCCGGGATGGAAGGGAAACCGGCGGTCTTCGGCCGCGATCAGCGCCCGGACGGCATGCGGAGAGATTTCCGCCGGTCCGATCCAGCGACTGCGTCCGCCCTGGTCGGAGAGAACCTCGCGGAGCGGCAGTCCCGATCGGTCCGTCAGATTCAGCGACAAGACGGGAAGGGGAGAGAGGCGGCTGCGAGGGATCGGGACGACAAGCGATCCCGCCGCCGCAAGCCCGAGTGCGGCCAGGACCGCCGGCCCTATCCGAATCCGTCTCACCTGACGATCCGGATCGCCTGTTCGGCCCCCCGGCCGTAGGTTTCCGGAGCGTACATCTGCTGAACAAGGGGGGCCGGGGCATGGAATGAACCATAGGTCAGAGCCCGCACGAGATACCGGTGCCGGTGGACTCCGGCAGCGAGAGAATCGGCGAACAGGAGAACCCGGTTATCGTGCATTTCAATATGGTTGAACCCGGCCCACCAGGGTTGGTCGTCCCCTTCGGCCAGTTCGTCAAGGACCCTGGACCGCTCGATGCTTTCCGTCCTGAAGGTCATGTTGACAGCCTCGAATCCGGCCGGAAGGGGATCCTCGACGACGACGAACAGGCTTTCCTTGGGCACGGCGATCTCCAGTGTCACCACGGCCAGCGATCCGGCCGGAATGTCGGAAAGTGGCCGCCCATCCAGCGATTCGATTTTTTTATACACGGCAAGCCCCTCATCCCGCGGCGGCAGCGGCTGGAGCGGGGCGTAGGACATCCGAAGGCTGTAGTACAGTATTCCCGTGCCCGTTTTTTCCGCACGGAAGGGGAGGTCGCGCCCGGAAGGAAATGCGTTCAAGGGAAGGCTCGATTCAAACTGGTCGGTCGGCCGCCGGACGGTCTCCTCCAGAAGCACTTTTTCGGCCAGGCGGATTTCGGCCCGGAAATCGGGAGCACCCTTCTCGACCCGCCGGTAGTACTCGTTCAAGGCATAGAAGGTGAAGAAGTTTTCTTGAGGGGACGACCACCCCGGCGCGCTTTTCTTTTGAACGAGCCACCGGGCCGCACCGGAGAGAACGGGGCTCGTTTGGCCGGTCTCGAGGAGCGCTTGAAGGATGACGGCCGTCGTCCGGGTGTTGGATGAATACGTCCAGGAGAGGCCGGCGGGATCGCTTTCTTCGAAATGGGCATCGGCCGCGGTCAACTCGGCTTTATTGAGAAATTCACGGATGAGTGTATCCTTGGCCGCGGTCAGGTCCCCGGTTCGACTCATCGCTTTCAGGAGAAGGGCTCGGCCGAAAAGCGGTAGCTGCTCGCGTTCCTGGAAGAGCTTCTCGGCGTAACCGGCTTCCGGCTTTCCAGCCAGGGCCAGGTCATAGAGGGCGAAGGCTTGGACCGAAGCCCATCCCCGCCGGTTATAAGGGTAGGACCGGGAGTCTTGCTTCATTTTCAGGATGGTCCGGAGGTAGGACAAGCCCCGATCCAGGCGGGACCTGTCGATCGGGATTCCGGAGTCGTACGCTTTCAGAAGGGCGAACACGGCATACGCCGTGACATAGGGGGAATCGAAGGGGGAATCCGTCCAGAGCGAGAAGCCGCCGTTGTCTTTCTGGCAACTATAGATCTCCCGGAGCGAGTCCCGGACCATTTGTTCGACTTCGGCCGGTTCCAGGCCGGTCAGTTTGAAATCGCGGATCACCGGACCGGCGACGAGGAACGGAAGGAGGCACGACAAGCGCTGTTCCAGGCAGAGATAAGGATAATCGACAAGCTCGCTCAGCCTGGCCCGCAATCCGTTCAAGGCCGAGGCCGAGGCCCGCATCTCGATCCCCCCGAGATCCGGATGGATTCCGTCGGGGATGCGGACAGTCTCCTCCTGGCTCGTGTCGGTTTGTCCGGTAAAGCCGAGCGTGACCAGGGGCCGCGGTTTTTCCACCGGGAAAACGGCTTCGAGCCCGTCCGTCCGTCCGTTCATTTCAGCGCGGAAGGCCAGACGCGCCGTTCCCTCCTTGACAGCCTTGAATCCGAACAGAACTTCGGTCGATACGCCGGAATCGAGGTCGACGGTTTTCTCGAGCTGATCGGCGGATTCCAGCCCTGATATGTTCAGGGACATTCGAACCGATCCGCGGTCTGGTCCGTTGTTGGTGACGACGACTCCGCCCTGGAAAGAATCGCCGACCCGGGCCAGGCGCGGCAGCGCCGGCAGGAGGAGAAGCGGCTTGCGGACTTTAAAATCGCCCGACCCGCGGCCGAACCGCGAATCACGGGTTTGAGCCACGGCTATGATCCGGAACGTCGTGAGATTGTCCGGCAGCTTGAAGGTCACCACGGCCTCGCCCCCCGCGTCGGTTTCGACGGATGGATTCCAATAAGCGGTCGATTTGAAGTCCCCCCGAAGCTCGACCTCCGAAAGGCTCAGTCCCGCCCCCATGGCGCCTTCGCCGCCTCCGCCGGGATTTTCGCCCTTCTCGCCGAAATGGCGCTGTCCGACGACATGAACCCTGGACTCGGCCGTGTCCACAGAGAGAGGCCGCCGGCCGTAAAAGGCCGAAAACAGGTCGGGCGCCTGGTAGCCGATCAGGTTGATGACGCCCAGATCGACCACGGCCACGGCCAGGCTGGCCGGAGCCCCCGATCCTCCTGCGTCCTTGGCTTTGAAGCGGATCTCGACCGTGTCTCCCGGCTGGTAATCGGCCCGGTCGGGACGAATGTCGATGTCGAGACGCTTGGCGGCCGGGTCGACCCCGAGTTCGACATAGCCGATCTTGAATGAAGGCTTGCCCGAGTCGTCGACGGATTCGGGCGAAGCCTGGGTCGTCCTTCCCTGGATGAGAAGGACGGAGACGAACACATTGGGGATCATCCCGGCGTCGACCGGGACGGCGATTTCGGCAGTCGAGCCCGAGATTTCGACGACCTCGGATTTCAGAATGGATTCCCGCTCGACGGTCACGAGGGCCTTGGCTTTCTCGTAGGGCGATTTGACCAGAATCCGGGCGGTTTCTCCCGGCCGGTAGGAATCGGCGTCGGGGACGAGCTCGATCGCATCATCGTCGCTCCGCTCCCAGGCGACGTAGTCGTCACCGGTGACGTAGAGATAAGTCGAGGAAGAGACCTCGTTGCCCGAGCCATCCCTGGCTTCGGCCTGGATCAGGTAGAATCCCGACTTGTCCGGCTGGAAGCGGACCGAAACGGGGCCCTCGCTTAAAGTCTTGATCGTTTGCGACTCGACCACAGTATCCGATTTTTCCGAAATCCACTCCAATCGCCCCCCGAGCCCGGCTTTGCGCGCCGAGCGCCAATCGCGCTTGATGAGCTTGACGGCGGCGGACCGTCCGCCCTGGAGCGCGCCGTCGGGTCGGGCGGCGATCAGCTCGACCGACAACGGCTTGCCCTTCTTAAGAAACGACGTGGACGGCTTCAGCCCGAGATAAAATTCGCCCCGGTGGATGATGGTCTGGATGCGGTTGGAAATGGACCGCCGGCTGGGGCTTTGGACGGTGGCTTCAAGGTCGGCGCTGACCGTCCCCTTCTCTTTTTCTGCGGCGAGGGGAACGCGGACAGTCAGTCGACCGTCTTTGTCCAGTACCGCTTCGGCCGAGCCGAGGAGGCGGCTCTGTTCGGCCGGCTCGCCTTCATCCCATTCCTCGGCTTCGCGGCCGAACACGTAACCGTCGTGACCCTTGGGAGAAAACCAGGCGGGGTTCAACCGAAGGGACCAGGACGCCTTCTGGCCGGCCAATGCGCCGCCGAAGAGGTAGGAAGCCCGGATGTCGGCTTCATATGTTTGACCGAAGACGTAGTCCGCTTTCCCGGATTTCAAGAGGACTTCAAATTCGGCCGGGCGGAAGGCTTCGATTCGGAATGAATCTCCGAAGGATGTCTCCCGGCCTCCGGCCGCCGGGCCGGAAATCGAGGCCTGGACGAAGTATGACCCCAGGGCCGCCTCGGGAGCGGATTCAAAGTCGACTGCGAATGACCCGAATGCGTCAAGGGGAACTTTTTTCTCCAGAACCGTCTTTTGGAACGGGTCGTTGATCTTGACCTCGGCTTCCCGGACGGCGGGGATTCGCCAGACGCCTTTCTCCCGTTCCCTGAGTACGCCCTTCAGGTGGACGGTTTCCCCCGCCCGGTAGATTCCCCGCTCGGAAAAGATCGTTCCCTGGAACCGGGGAGGCTCCGGATTCCAGTCGTAGGCGATGTCGAACCGGTACGGCTCGACACCTTCCGTATCGTCCGATGACAACATGGCCGCATCCTCTCCCAGGCGGGCGAACACCCACTGACGCGGCTTGCTCCATTCGTTCGCGGGTCTGAACCCAAGGGCTTTCCAGCCGGGTGTTTCGACCCGGCCGTCGGTTCCGCTCCGTCCACGCCAGAGAACACGGTTTTTATCGTCGCGGATTTCGACATCCGCCTCGGGCGCGGGCTGGCCGGTTTTCAAGGTTGAAACCCAAATGACGTTGTTATCCGGTGAGAATTTGCCGGATAAGCCGAGGCCGGTGAGCTGGAGGAATGTCTTGGGATAGCGGAGCCATTCATCCTCGGCATACGTATGGACCTGGAGAAAGAGAAAACCGTGCCCGTCGGGCTCGATGTCCTTGAGCGGGAGGGGGACGAAGCCGCGCACATTCCGGGGAAGGTTGACGGGCAAGGGGCGGTCGTAGTTGTAGAATCCGGCCCACGGTTGGAACACGTTTCGGGCGCTCCACCGGTTTTTAGCGGTCAAGACGGGAATGACCTGGTCGATCGAAAGCCGGGCCGCCTGGACCCGCACCCGGGGCGTGTTGACGGCAAATAACGGGCAGGTGAGGTCGCCATAGGCCTCGACGACGCCGTCGCCCGTGGTGAGGTGAACGGATGGGGAAAGCGAGCCGGTTGTGAAGGCGACCGTCTCATCCCTTCCCAGGATGTTTCCGAAATCATCCTTGAGCCCGGCCGGGATGGTCACGGTATAGGATGTTTCGGGCTCGAGCGGCAGGCTGATCCAGAGGGAATGGTTCCCGTAGTCCCAGTCCGCGTAATACTCGGGGATTTCAACCTTGGGTTCGATCCGGATTTTTTCCGTGAATTCCTTATAGGTCACCCGGTTTGAAAAACGGAAGATGAGCGGCCGGCCGGGATCCCGGGCCCCATCGTCTTCCCTCTCGAATTCCTCGAAACGAAAGACATTGAAGGTGGAAAAGCGGAACAGGGCGCCTTGTTCCATCGGCAGGCTGCCCTCCCGGCCGGTCAGCCCCGGCCGGACTTCCAGGGCATAGGAGAATCCGGGCTCGAGCTTGGTCCGGGGACGGAGAAGGACGGCGCCGTCGACCGAATAAGGAATGCCGGCGTCGCGCAACGCTTTTTCCTCCGGCCGGACGAGGTTGAAGGGAGGTTGCATTTCCCGGCCGGAGGCGTCGGCCCCGGTGAAGGCAAGATGTTCCCGAACGACCGCCAAATCGACCGGTTGATCGAAGACAAGGACAGCTTCCGTCTCCAGCCCGAGCTGGTCCGCCCCGTCGCGCGGCAGATGGCGCAGGAGGCGGGGACGGGGTGTTTCAAACGTCCAGGTGTAATCGTCGGCGAGCTCGTAGCCGTCCAGGGAGCGGGTTCCGGCCGGGAGGGTGACCTTGAAGGCGCTGGCCCGGGGAAGAGGGTTCGAAGGGACGAAGGCCAGGGTTCGCGTTCCCATCCAGCGGAAGGAGCCCTCGACCGACGGCTCGAGGGAAAACACGGTGCTCCGGTCGTCGAAGGGACGGTCGGCCAAAGGAGCCATGGGATGATCGAAGGCGACCACGATTTCATCGGATTCGCGCGGCGCGGCCGTCCCTCCCCGCGGGCCGGCATGAACGATGCCGAGAGGGCCGCGGCTTTCGCCGCCGACCGCCTCGTCCAGGCGGGAAGGCGACTTTTTCCGGCAACCGGCCGAAAGAAGAACCCCGACGCAAACGAGGATGAGAACGGGAATCCGGAGGCTTTTCAGACCCATGACAACTCCTCCATCGTGAAGTGATTTTATGCTATCGGAATCGGTCATAAAGAGCAAGGATGATAAAAAAAGCCCTCCCCTGGGGAGGGGAGGGCTTGAAAAAGAGTCTCAGGCCAGGGATTTGATCGATTCGACCAGGAGGGTCCAGAAATTCCCGACCGAGACGATGTTGACCCGTTCGTCGGGAGAATGAGGATACTGAAGCGTCGGCCCGAACGAGATCATGTCCATGCCGGGGAACTTCTCGCCGATGAGGCCGCATTCCAAGCCGGCATGGATGGCCATGACCTGGGCTTCCTTTCCGGTGACGGCCAGGTGGACCTCCTTCATTTTCTGAAGCAGGGGGGACTGGAGATTGGGCATCCAGCCCGGATACCCGACCGGCTGCTTGACCCGGGCTCCGAACGCTTCGGCCAGGGCCTTCAAGGCGTTCCGAAGGGCTTCCAGGGCCGATCCCGCCGAGCTGCGGCTCGAGCACAGGATCTTGGCTTCCTTGGCTCCGGTTCTCAGGACGGCCAGATTCGTCGAGGTTTCGACGAGGCCGGGGATCTCGGGATGCATCGAAACGACGCCATGCGGGCAGCAAACCAGAAAATCGAGAAGGGCTTTCCGGCTTTTCGGAGTCAGGGGGATGTCCTTTTTCCCGGGTTCGAAGGGGTCCAGGCTCAGCTTCAGTCCGGGTTCGACGGCCTTGTACTCGGCTTTAATTTTGGCCCCAGCTTCCTCAACGAACGTGGAAAAGGCCTTGATCTTGGCCGGTTCGATGGAGAAATCGGCCCATGCTTCGCGGGGAATGGCGTTGTGCTTGTTGCCTCCCTCCAGGCGGTAAAGGGAAAAAGCGAACTTGGCTTGGGCCTGACCCAGGATTCGGGCCAGGAGCTTGAGGGCGTTGCCCCGCCCTTCATGGATGTTGATTCCGGAATGGCCGCCGCGGAGGCCGCTGATCATCAGCCGGAAGGCCGTTTTCGTCTTGACCGGCTTGCGGGCCAGCGGCAGGGTGACATGGGTATCGGCGCCTCCGGCGCAGCCGATGGTGAACGCTCCCTCTTCCTCGCTGTCGAGGTTGAGGAGTACTTTCCCATTAAGGAATCCGGGTGCGATTCCCATCGCCCCGGTCAAGCCCGTCTCCTCCTCGACGGTAAAGAGGCACTCGAGAGGCCCGTGGACGAGGGCGGGGTCATCGAGGATCGCCAGGCATGCGGCCACGCCGATGCCGTTGTCCGCGCCGAGGGTGGTTCCGTCGGCGCAAACCCAGCCGTCCCGAATGACCGGCTTGATCGGATCCTTCTCGAAGTTGTGGGCGACATCGGAATTCTTCTCCCAGACCATGTCGAGATGGCCCTGGAGGATGACGCCCGTCGAAGCCTCCTTCCCGGGCGAGGCGGGCTTGCGGATGAGGACATTTCCTACGGCGTCTTTCTTGGCCCAGAGGTTGAGAGCCTTGGCCCGGCTGATGACGTAATCGGCCAGAACTTTTTCATGGCCGGAGCCGTGGGGAATCCGGCAGATTTCTTCGAAATGCTTCCAGAGCGGTTGGGGGTTGAGATTGGACAATGGATTGGACATGACACCTCCTGTTGAAGAGGTTGAATGATGCCACAAGCCGAATCATTTGGCAAATCGACTCCCGGCAAGCGGTCATTGACATTTGGCGATACGCCTCCTAGAATCTCGGTGGACGTTCCATGATCGCAAGGCATCGTTGGTTTCCCTTCGCCGCAGCCGCCGCTGTTCTGGCCGCGGCGGTTTTCAGCACAGCCCGGACAATCGGTTTCCCGCTCCGGTCCGAGGCCGGCCGAAAATTGAAAATCGTGGCGACCGTTTTTCCCCTGGCTGAATTCGCCCGGGAAATCTGCGGAGAACGGGGAGAGGTCCTTCTCCTCCTGCCCGCGGGCGCCGATGTTCATCATTGGCTTCCCAGGATCAGCGATGTGCGCAAGCTCCAAGCGGCCGACCTGTTGATTTCGATCGGCAAAGGACTGGAGCCTTGGCTGTCCTCGCTGGTCAAAGGTTCCGCGGCCCGGACGATCCCTGCCATGGAAGCGGCCGAAGGGCTTGACCTCATCCCGGCCGGGGGGAAGGCCGAGGAAGCGGAACACTCCCATGGGAGCGTCGACCCCCACGTCTGGCTTGACTTCGGCCAGGACATGAAAATCGTCGAGGCCTTGACCCGGGCCCTCTCAGGGACCGCTCCTGAAAGCGCGGCCCTGTTCAGCCGCAACGCCGAAGGAGTGAATGCGCGGCTGCGGAGGCTGGATGAATCCTACCGCGCGTCCCTGGACCCGTTCCGAGGCCGGAGCTTCTTCATCGCCGGCCACGCGGCATTCGCTTACCTGGCCCGACGCTACGGGCTGGTCCAAATCTCGTTGACGGGATTGAGTCCCGATGCCGAGACAACCCCGCGGCAGACCGCCGCCGCCATCTCCCGGGCCAAAGCCGAGGGGATCAAGACGGTGTACTTCGAGCCGTCAACGGGAGACAAGATGGCCCGGCTGATTGCCGCCGAGATCGGCGCCGATGTCCGGCCTCTTTACCCCGGTCACAATCTTGAGTCCGGACAGGAAGGCGGGGCCATGACGTTTTTTCAATTCATGGAACGCAACCTGGAGAACCTGGTCCATGGTTTTACCGGACGCTGAAGCCGCCGAGCTGATCCGGGTCGAAGGCCTCCACTTTTCCCGGGGCGGCCGTCCGGTGCTCACGGACGTTTCGCTTTCGATCATCGAGGGCGATTTCCTGGCCATCCTGGGACCCAATGGGTCGGGAAAGACGACTCTCCTCAAGATCATCCTCGGCCTGCTCAAGCCGGACCAGGGATGGGTGCGCCTTTTCGGGCGTCCGCCCGAAGATTTTGTCGAACGCGAGCTGGTCGGTTATATCCCCCAGAAAGCGACACATTTCGACCCGTTGTTCCCGGCCTCGGTCCGGGAAGTCGTGGCCATGGCCCTTCGGTCCGGCCGGCGGCGGATCTCCCGTCCGGACGAGGATACGGCCGTTCGAATAGCCCTGGAAACCGTCGACATGATCGAGTTTTGGAATCGGCGGATCGGAAGGCTCTCGGGCGGCCAGCAGCAGCGTGTCTTCATCGCCCGGGCGATCGCCCGGAATCCCCGGATTCTCTTCCTGGACGAGCCGACAACCGGAGTGGACGCCGAAAATCAGGACCGTTTTTACGACCTCCTCGGCCGTCTCAACACCTCCGGCCGCCTGACCATCGTCCTGGTCACCCACGATACCGGGATCGTCAACAAACATGTCAACAAGGTCGCCTGTCTCAACCAGCGGCTGTTCTTCCATGGAACCCATGACCAGTTCTGCTCATCGGGAGCCCTGAAGGAGATGATCGCCGGAGGGCATCACCTCGTTCTTCACCGCCACTGATCCATGGACGCCTTTTTCGAGTACGCGTTTCTCCAGAGAGCCGTCGGGGCGGGCGTTTGCATCGCCGTAGCCTGCGCCGTCCTGGGCGTATTCCTGCTGTTGCGCAAGGACGCCATGATCGGTCACGGACTGTCCCACATCGCCTTCGCCGGCATCGCCCTGGGCCTGCTCATTCGGCAATGGCCGATGGCCGTTTCCCTGGCCGTGGCCGTCGTCGCCGCCCTGGGCATCATGAAGCTCAAGGAATCGGCGGGATTTCACGGGGACACGGCGATCGCCGTCTGCAGCAGTCTTGGGATGGCCGTCGGCGTCATCCTGGCTTCAATCTCCGGGCGCTTCGACGCCTCGCTTCTCAGCTATCTCTTCGGTGATATCCTGGCCATCGAACCGGCCGAAGTCGTTTTATCGGCTCTTATGGCCCTGGCCGTCCTGGTTATCACCGCGGTTTTTTATCATCGGTTCATGTTCATGACCTTTGACCGTGAGGCGGCTCAGGCGGCCGGGGTTCCTGTCCGCCGCCTGGATGCCCTGATGAGTGTGGCGACCGCCATAACCGTTGTTCTGGGGATGAAAATCGTCGGGATTCTTCTCGTGGCCGCCTTCCTGGTCATTCCGGCGGCGGCCGGGTTGCAGACGGCCGTCCGCTTCAAAAGCGCGGTCGGTATCGCCGCCGTTGTCGCTTCGGCCTCGGTCGTCGTCGGACTGGCGGCCGCTTATCTCCTCGACTGGCCGGCCTCGGGAACGATCGTCGTCGTCTCGTTTCTCATTTTTGGAATTTTATTTCTCTTCCGCCGCCGGGCTTGACCTGGATGATTCACGAGTGGAGAGGGCCACAGCCTCTTTCCGGTTCATCGAATGTAGACGACCACCCGGTTTTTGCCTTCTTTTTTCGCCCGGTAGAGCGCGGCGTCGGCCAATCCCATCACCTCGTCGGCCGTCTGTTTCTGGAGAGGGGAGCCATAGACACCGATGGAGATTGTGAAGTGGTAGACCTTTTCCCGATGAGTGAGCAATTGGAAGTCGGATAAGGCCGTTTCTTTCCGAATTCTCTCGGCCACGGCCGCGGCGTCGAGGACGGCCGTCTGGGGAAGGATCACCAGGAAGTTGTCTCCGCCGGTGCGGCCGACGATGTCCGAACCGCGGACGATCTCCCCCAGCATCGCCGAGAACGACTTCAGGAGCTGATCGCCGGCGACCTGTCCGAATTTATCGTTCAGGGTCTTGAAATCGTCCGGGTCGATCATGAGGAGGCTCAGGGGGTACCGGTACCGAACGGACCGGTCGATCTCCTCCTGGAGCCGGGCTTTGGTGTAAACGGCGTTATAAAATCCGGTCAAGCCGTCCCGAACGGCCAGCGTCGAGAGCTTGTCGGACAAGGCCAGGCCGCTGAGACAGATGACCAGGATGATCACGAATCCCAGGGTCAGGATGGACCGTTCGAACGCACGGAAGCCGATCCAGTCCCAGTATTGGGGGATGAGGTCTCCCAGGGCGATGAAAACGAGATAGGCGCCGACGAGAACGACGATGGCCCAGAGCCGCTTTTTCAGGCCCGTCGTATACAGAGTGATCTTCGGCCTCATCGCCATTCAATTTACATCGGTTCGAGTTCTTTTTCAATTTTTTTATTGACGGCGGAGGAACGGCGTCGGACCTCGCGGATCAACTCCCCGGCCTCGGCTGCGGCCGCGGCCTTGAACGCTTCATCGTTCAAGCCCGGCAAGTTGATCAGGACATTGTAATAGGCCCCCTCGGCGGCCGTCCGGGCGGCCAGCGCGGCCACGCCGGCGTCGCTCAAGGAGTTCCGATTGCCTTTCCTGGCCGCCAGGGCGGCCAACTCGGCCAGCGTCCGTCCATGTCTCATGACTTCCAGGGGGATCCGGGTGGCCTCCTTGGTCGCTTCCTCCACCGCCGCATCCCGCAGGAGCGCCTGTTCTTCGGACGCCTTGGGCAGTCGATGTGCATCCATGACCCGATTGAAGGCGTCCGTATCCAGGTCGACCAGGGCGAGAAGAGCGTCCTTCACTCCCTGCGCCCGGCCGGCGGCCCGGTTCAATTCGGCCCAGGACTTTTCATAACCTTTCTTCCCGACCGTCAAATTGGCGACCATCGAGGATAGACCGGCCGAGAGCGCTCCGCAGTATGCGGCCACGCTTCCTCCTCCGGGGGCGGGGGAGTCCATGGAGAGCTCATCGGCGAATCCCCGGAGATCCATCCGGACGAGGCGGCTTCCTGCATCTCCGACCAAGAATTCGATAATTTTTTTCCGAGGATCGAAGGGAACGACGTCACCCAGGCCGAGGGAGAGAACCGCCGTCCGGATGAGCTCCGCCTCCGGAACGCCCGAACTTTTTCCCTGACGATCGAGGTAGTATTGTCCAGCCTGAAGGACCGCCTCCTTTGGAATCAACCCGACCAACTCGCTGCCGGTGACCCGAAGTCCCATGGCCGCGGCCTGGACTCGGACATCGTCGAACACGATATGGATCGGCGTCTTTTTATAATTGGTGAAGTTGATCGAAATTTGAGCCCGCTGATAATCCTCGATGAACCAGCCGACGGCCTTGACGTGGGAATACCGGCCCGCCAGCTTGACCGCGATTCCGTTCTCATCCCGGACGATTTCGCCGTTCTTGTCCCGCTTCACCCGACCGCTTTCCCGGATGTTCAAGGCGATTTCGGAGGCCAGCTTCCGGTCGCGGGTGTTCAGGTTGATGTTATAGGCAATCAGGAACTCTCGAGCTCCGATGATCGTCGCCCCCGATTTCGGGGAGAATTCAGCCGGTCCGCAATCCGGCAACCACTCCGGGTCCTTGAGTTTGGACGGCAAGCCCTCGTATTCTCCCTGGCGGACGGCGGCCAGGTTGCGCCGTTCGGGCCGCGTCGCCGCCTCCTCGTAGAAATAGACCGGGATCCCCAGTTCGCGGCCGACCCGTTCGCCCAGGCCGCGGGCCAGGACGACGCAGTCTTCCATCGACATTCCCGCAAGGGGAACGAAGGGGCAGACGTCGGTCGCTCCGATCCGGCTGTGGGCGCCCTTGTGCCCGCTCATATCGATGACCTCGGCGGCTTTGCGGATGGCCCGGAAGGCCGCTTCGGCGGCCGCATCCGGCTCCCCGACGAACGTCACAACCGTCCGGTTGGTCGTCTCGCCGGGGTCCACGTCGAGCAGCTTCACTCCGGAAACCGCTTCGATCTCCTTGGTGATTGCGGCGATTTTGGCCGCGTCACGTCCCTCGCTGAAGTTCGGGACACATTCGACTAATCTCATCTCCGTCTCCTTTAATGTCCGATCGTCTGATCGTCTCGATGGATTGCCCCCGGGCGTCGAGAATTTCGACTTCCTCGAATTCGGCCAGGGACTCCCGGCAGAGCTTGAGAGAACCGGCCATGACCACGACCAGGGGTTGAGCCAGGAATTTTTTAGCTCCCTGGAAAATCCCGTCCGAGTCGATGCCGATGACATTCTCGGCAAAGCGGGACCAGATCTCATCGCCCGCGCCGGTCGCTTTCATCGAGGCGACGTATCCGGCGAAATCATCGATGCGGTCCAACCGAAGGGGAAAACCGCCGAGGAGGACGGACTTGGCATCGTCGATTTCCTGGGACGAGGGCGGCTCCCGGGTTAAAAGCTTGATCTCGGAAAAAATCTCCCGGACCGCGGCGGCCGCGTGCCTGGGCTCGACCAGAGCCCGGACGGCGAACACGCCTCCGGCCCGGTAGAATTCCGACCGGCTGCCGGTCTCGTAGGCATAACTTCTCTTCTCCCTCAAGTTTAGGAAAAGCCGGGACGTGATGGATCCGCCCAGGAGTTGGCTGAGGGCCAAAAGGGAAAACCGCTCGACGGGGGCGAGCGGAGGAAGGACCGTTCCGGCGCAGATCGCGCATTGCGTGTCCTGGGGAAGGTCGATAAAAATGAACCGGTCCCGTTCCGGCGGGCGCGGGGGCGGAATCGGCTTCCGTTCGGACTCCCGCGGACGCCAAGTCGCCAGAGCATGGGAGATCTTCCGCGTGGCCAGGTTGATGTTCACCGCTCCGGCCAGGATGACCTGGGCGTTGTTCGGCCGGATGTTCCGGTCCCAGAATTCCAGCAGATCGCGGACGGTCCAGGCCCGCATCGCCGCGCGACCGAAGGAGTAGTGTTCGTACGGATGGCCCTCGAACAGCCGGCCGCTCATGATCCGATCGGCCAGGAAGAACGGATTGCGCTCCTGCGCGGACATGGCCGAGCTGATCATCGACTGGATGATCTTCATCTCCCGCTCGCTGATTCGGGGCTGGAGGATCATTTCGGCCAGGAGAGCGAGGGCTTGATCCAGGTGTTCCTCAAGGAAATGAAAGCTGATCAGAATGACATCGCGGTCGGCCGTGGCGGCAAAGGACCCCCCGATGCGTTCGATGTTTTCCTCCAGGTCGGCCGCCGAGCGAAGCTGGGTGCCCTGCCCGAAAACGCCCGAGGCCAGGGAGGCCAAACCCGGGGCGTGTTTGGGCGAGGCTTGCTCGCCGGCGGAGAGAACCAGAAAAAGGCTCGTCATCGGCGCCGGATCCCTGAACGCGACGGTCACTTGAAGCCCATTGGTCAGTGTCGCCGATTCGAGCCGCGGCAGGCGGATTTCGGGGCGGGGGTCGGGCGCCGGCGGTTTTTGCCGGAACCGCTCGTCTTGCCCCGCGGCAGACCCACCCGCGGCCAGGATGACCGCCGCGGGGAGAACGACCGAAAGCAAGCGGTGAAGCATCGGCTACCTCATCCGCACGTTAAAAACGACGCTGTTGTCGAGGACAAAATAACGGTTGACGATGCCGATGATATCCTGGGCCGAAACGGCCAAAACAGACTCGTACTCGCCCGGCAAATCGTCCATCGTCCGTTTTGAAGTCTGGAGCCTCCAGAAGGACTGAACGAGAAAAACCGCCCGGTCCAAGGCCGTCGAGGTCCGATTCAGGTAGTCCTGGCGATACAAGGCCTTGGCTTTGGCCAGTTCGGCCTCGCTCAGGAAGGATCGCTTGACCTTCTCGATTTCGGAAAAAACAGCATCCCGGCAGGCTTGAACCTGCGGCGGACTGGCCGTGATGAGAATCTTGTACATGGACCGGTCATGGCGCAGGTCGATCCCCCCGGACATCTGGAAGGCGATTTTTGCATCCCGGTTGAGAAGGCGGCGATTGAGCCGGGAGCTCCGGCCCCGCATCAGGACATAGTCGAGAAGGGTCAGGATCGAAAAGTCCGGCGATCCGGGAGCGGGCAACCGGAACCCTAGAAAGACGGCCGGGGCCGAGGCCACGGGGTCTTCGACTGTTCGAGTGAGGGGAACCTTGGCGAAGACACGCGGCTCGAAGGCGGCCGTCGGCGCCTTGCCTCCAGGCAGCGATTCGAAATAGCGGGAGACCAGGTCCCGTGCGGCCGTCCGGTCGAACCGGCCGGAAATGCATAAGACCGCGTTCTGGGGGACATACCGGGCGTTATAGTAGGCCTTGATGTCGGCAAGGCTGAGCTGCCGGACGTCCTCTTCGGAGCCGACAAGGGAATGGCTGAAGGCATAGTCCGAATAAAGCAGCTGATCGAAAGCTTGCAGACTCAGGAAATAAGGCTCGGTCGTCTTGCGTCTTTGCAGTTCCTCGAGAAGTTCGGCCCGGGCGATCTCAAAGTGATCCTCCGTCAGGTCGAGCGACCTCATCCGGTCGGACTCGAGCCAGAGCACCAGACCGAGGTGATTGGACGGCACCGCCTGGAAATACAACGTCTGGTCTTCCAATGCCTCGGTGTTCAAGATCCCGCCGACGCGGCTGATGTCGGAGAAATGACGGAGGCGGGCGACGTTGGCCGAGCCGTAGAACATCATCAGCTTTTCGAGCAGGTAAGCGATCCCGGACTTGCCGGGAGCTTCATGGATGGATCCGGCATTGTACCCGACGGCCACCGCCACGACCGGCAGGTCCCTGTTTTCGTGAAGAATGACGGTCAGGCCGTTTTTCAACGTATAGTGGGAGAGCCCGTCGAAAAACGACGCCTGCCCCCCTTCAAGCGCGGCTGACATCAGGAGGATGCATGCCGCCGTCAAGCCGGTTCGTCTTCTTGGATCCATGAATGCTTAAAATAGCACAAACGGCCGGCTCATCCAATCGGCCGACGAAGGAAATGAATATAGGAAAACGCCTCCGGGATGTGTGAATCGTACACACCATGACGGTTAAGGGCCCAGCCCGGAGAAGGGTCGATTTTTATCCCGGCCTCGGTGATGGATTCGAATCGGGAAAAATCCATCCTCCAGACATCCCCGTCGGCAGGGGGGAGGGGTCGGTTTCCGGCCAGAAGCTCGAATCCGGCCCAGGGAAAGGCGGCTTCGAAGGTCCAGCCCCGGTCCCGGTCCCGGTCGTCGTTCAACGTCCCGTCGACATGGACGGCCCAGCGAAGGCCGGGAAAATCCCAGCCCATGAAGGCCCATCGCCGGCCGCGGGGATGACGGCCCCAGCGGGAAGCATCCTGGAATCCGCCGAGAATGTCGACATCGGCCGAAGCCAGGTCGAATTCAGGTCGAAGGTCGAAACCGGCCTTTCTGTATGCGTTCTGCCAGACATAAAAAACCTCATAGATCGTGCCCAAAGCGTTGACCTGGAATTCGTAGTAGGCGTCGGGACCGGCGATAAAGAATTCCGCATCGTTCTCAAGCCAGAGAAAAGAGTCGCGCTTGCTGAAGGAGGCGCGGACATCCGGCTCTTCAATCCGGTAGGCCAGGTAGAACGCCTCCTCGTCCCAGACGGCCGCCATCCGGGTGTCGTACAGTCCGGGCCTTCCGTCCACAAGGTCGACGAACCGCGGCGAGAGAGGCGCCCGCTCCCAGCATGGGTCGTCCAGAAGGCCGTCGATCCGGGGCGGACGAAGGGTGCGATGGCAGGCGTAGTGGACGAGGACCTCTTCCGAGCAGGGAGGAAAAATGCGGCTCATCTTCGTTTCAAGTCCCGGTTATCAAAGTAATCCAAGTCCGGGCTGAATGCAAATCGAAAAATGCGTTGCAACTTCCGGTTCCCTATGCTAACCTACCCGTTCGAAAATTCGGTATGTGGGAGAATGACAATGGCGAATGCTTGCCGGTATCTGTTCACTTCGGAATCCGTCACTCCGGGCCATCCGGACAAGGTTTGCGACCAAGTTTCCGACGCGATCCTGGACGATATCATCGGCCAAGACCCGAACAGCCGGGTCGCCTGCGAGACGCTGGCCACCACCGGGCTGGTCCTCCTGGCCGGAGAGATCACGACCAACGCCTATTGCGACTTCCAGAAAATCGTCCGTGATACGGTCCGGGAGATCGGATATACGCACGCCCATTTCGGCTTCGATTATGAAACCTGCTGCGTTCTGAGCTCCATCCACGAGCAGTCGCCCGATATCGCCATGGGTGTGAACGATTCCCCGGACCATGAACAGGGCGCCGGCGACCAAGGTCTGATGTTCGGCTTCGCCTGCCGGGAAACCGAAGTCCTGATGCCGCTTCCCATCATGCTGGCCCACAACTTGGCCCGGCAGCTGACGGACGTCCGCAAGGGGGCCATCCTCCCTTACCTCCGCCCGGACGGCAAAACCCAGGTGACGATCGAGTATGAAGGCGACGTCCCGAAGCGGGTCGCGGCGGTCGTCATCGCCGCCCAGCACGACGGCGACGTCAAGATGGACGACCTTCGGGCCGACATCCGGTCCCGGGTCATCGACGCCGTCATCCCCGAAGGGATGATCGATCAGGAGACCATGTTCTTCATCAATGGGACAGGACGGTTCGAGCAGGGCGGTCCTCTGGCCGATTCCGGCCTAACCGGAAGGAAAATCATCGTCGACACCTACGGCGGATTCAGCAGCCACGGGGGCGGGTGTTTCTCCGGAAAGGATCCCTCGAAGGTCGACCGTTCGGGGTCGTACATGGCCCGTTATGTGGCCAAGAACCTTGTCGCCGCCGGTCTCGCCGACCGTCTCGAGGTCCAACTGGCTTACTGCATCGGCATTGCCGAGCCCGTGTCCCTCATGGTCGACACATTCGGCACGGGAAAGATCCCGGAAGTCAAGATCAAGGAGATCATCCGGGCGCATTTTCCCCTGACCCCCAAGGGAATGATCGCCCATCTCGACCTCAAAAAGCCCCGCTACAAAAAATCGGCTGCGTTCGGCCATTTCGGCAGAATGGAACCTGAATTCTCTTGGGAAAAGACGGACAAGGCCGAGGCGATCAGGCGAGACGCCGGTCTCTGACTCGGGTTCGCCGAAAGACGACCGTCTCGACCGGTCGGTCCATCCGGCTCGGGGATCAGGCTTCCGGTCTCCGGCCGATTCGCCGGAGCATTTCCTCGACCCGGAGCTTGAGTTCGTCCTTGGCCAGGGGGAGAAGCTTTTCCAGAAGCTCCCGTGACCGGCTGTAATCCTTCTTTCGGTAATAGGCCATAGCCAGGTTGAATTGGACATTGAGCTCGGTCGGCGCAAGCTTGATCGCCTGCTGGTAGCTGTCAACGGCTTCCGGGTAACGCTCCAGCGATTCGTAGATCAATCCCTGGAGATTGTAGGAGAGGACCGACTTGGAAAAGGCGGCGATGCTCTTGCGGATCCAGTCAAGGGCCACGTCGGACTGGTCGTTCTCGAAAGCGGTTTTTGCCAAATTATACGAGGCGTTGTAATTCTGGTTGAGGTCGTAGGCTTTTTTCCAGGCCTCCACGGCTTTGTCTTTTTCATTGTTCTGGTCGTAGGCGGCGGCCAGGTTGTTCCATCCTTCCGAGAAAGACGGGTCGATGTCCAGGCAGGAGCGGAGGGCCTGGATCGCCTCGGCCGGACGTCCCTTGATCATCAGGGCCAGGCCTCGGAGGTTGAGGGCGGCGGTGAACCGCGGATTGAGGGCCAGGGCTTTATCGATATAGGGGAAGGCCTCGTCCACCATGTTGTACTGGAGGCAGAGCGCGGCCTTGTCGAACTGGAACTGGGGGTCTTTTTCACGTTCCAACTCCAGCTTCTTGGCCGGGGAAAGACAAGCGGTCAGGGCAAGAATCACGACGGCCGAAGCAAGCCCGCGGCTCAGGCGATTGGGTGTCATGGCGTCTCCTATCCGGACTTCTCGTGTTCGTCCTTGAGAGTCCTCGACATCAGGTCGTTCAAAGCCCGACGGGGATTCTTCCGGCGGTACAGGACCAGGTAGACTTCCTCGGTGATCGGAAGATCGACGTTTTCCCGCCGTGCGAGAGCCCGGGCTGAAAGCGTGGTCGGAATGCCCTCGGCCGTCTCCCGCATCGAGTCGACAATCGAGGCCAGGGTTTTGCCCCGGCCCAACTCCAAACCGACATGCCGGTTTCGGCTGAGAGGACCGGTGCAGGTGAGAACAAGGTCGCCCAGGCCGGCCAGTCCGGCGAACGTCTCCCGCCGGGCTCCGAGCTTCGTTCCGAGACGGGAGATCTCGGCCAAGCCGCGGGTCATCAGGGCGGCCCGGGAGTTGAAGCCGAAATTCATTCCGTCTGAAAGCCCGGAAGCAATGGCGATGATGTTTTTCAGTGCTCCACCGATTTCCACGCCGACCACGTCCCGGCTGGTGTAGATCCTCCAGGAAGAGTTGGACAGCCGCGATTGAATCCGGCGGGCCAGGTCGCGATCCTCGGATGCCATCACCATTCCGGTCGGCTGTTCCTCGGCCGTCTCCTTGGCAAAACTCGGGCCTGATAGAACCCCGATGCGGGCCGGACAGCCTCCGGCCAGGGGGATCGAGGCGAGGATTTCGCTCATCCGCAGAAGTGAGTCTTTTTCGACGCCCTTAGTCAGGCTGATCACCCCGGTTCCGGCCTGGAGAAAGGGGGCGACCCGGGTATAGATTTTCCGGAAATGAACCGAGGGCACGGCCAGAAACACGGTCTCCGCGCCGGCGACGGCTTCCTCCAGGTCGCAATGAAAAGAGGCGCAGTCCGGGAAAACGTGACCGGGGAGGAAGACCCGGTTTTGCCGGGTTCGGACCGCATCGGCCTGGATGTCCGGCTCGCGAATCCAGAGGCGGACGGGAAGACCGGTTTTAGCCAGGTGAAGAGCGAAGGCCGACCCCCAGCTTCCTCCGCCGATGACGCAGGCATTTTTCATGAAGGAACGTCCTTCTGTCCCAACTTCCTCTCCTTCCCCGAAAGAAGTCGGGCGATGTTGGACCGGTGTCGGACAAGAATAACGGCGACCAGGAGGAGACTGCCGAAGAGAAGCGGCCGGTGGAGGCGCAGAAAGAATCCGAACACGGGGAAGAGGACGGCCGCCGAAATGGAGCCGAGTGAAACATACCGGGTTACAGCGACGATGATCAGGAAAACGCCCAGACACAGGGCCGCCGGACCGGGTGCCAGTGCGAACATCGCTCCGGCCGCCGTGGCGACCCCTTTTCCGCCGCGGAACCCGATGTAGACAGGATAGCAATGACCGAGGACGGCCAGGGATCCGCAGAGGGCGGCGAATCCGGAATCCCCGCCGGAGATCCAATAGCCGGCCAGGGCCGGGAGAGCTCCCTTGGCCAGATCGATCAGGACGACCGGCAAGGCCGCCCGCCAACCCCTTTGACGAAGGACATTGGTCGCTCCGGTCGCCCCGCTCCCGAGACGGCGAATGTCCTTTTGGGACGTCCATTTGACCAAGAGATATCCCGTTGGAAAAGCTCCCAGCAGATAGGACAGCACCGGCAGAAGGATCTTCATGGCCGCAAGGCCTCTCTGAAGAGGATGGTGTGTTCGGCTCCTTGGGGATGAAGGACGCTGTGGTAGACGGCGACCTCCCGGACGGACAGGTCTCCGAACAAAGTCTCCCGGTATTCGTCCAGCCGGCCAATGAGAGCCTGGGTCACGGGCCAGGACTTGACCCGCCCGATCGTCAAATGGGGCCGAAAAGCGCGTTCCTCGGCCGGGAATCCCAGTCCGGTCATCAGGTTTTCGATCCGGCCATGGAGGTCCAGAAGGGGCGGGCTCTCCCTCAATCCGACCCAGAGAACGCGTGGGCGCCGGGAACCGGGCGGGAAGGTCCCCGTTCCGTATACGCTCAGGGGAAAAGATGGAGCGGAGGAGGCCGCCTTCGAAACGGCCTTTTGGATATCCGGAAGCGTAGCCTCCCCGATTTCGCCCAGAAACTTCAAGGTGACATGAAGGTCGGCGATGTTCGCCCATCCGATGCCGCGGGGGGCGGCGAATTTCAGCCTGTGGACGAGGTCGGCGATCCGCCGCTTGATTTCGGACGTCAGGTCGACGGCGATGAACGTCCTCACGGTTCCGGATCCTCCTCGAGAAGACGCCGGAAGAAGTCGAGCGTTTTTTGGGCCGCCTGCTGCTGGACTCGGACCCGGTCGCCCAGAAAGACCGAGCGCTCGACCCTGGCGCGGCGCCCATCCGAGACAGCGCAAAAGACCAACCCGACCGGCTTCTCCTCGCTTCCTCCCGATGGGCCGGCGATTCCGGTGACGGCCAGCCCGTAGTCGGCCCCGGCCGCCTTCCTCACGCCGTCGGCCATTGCCGCGGCCGTTTCAGCGCTGACCGCGCCGTTGGTCTCGATCGTTTCGGCCGGAACATTCAACCGGGCCGTTTTGGCCGCGTTGCTATAGGTGACGAATCCTTCCAGAAAGTAGGCCGAACTCCCCGGCACCCCGGTCAGCCTTCGGCACAGAAGCCCACCGCTGCAGGATTCGGCGACGGCGATGGTTTTCTTCTTGCGGGCCAAGGACCGGCCGACGACCGTTTCGAGGTCGGCCCCGTTCTCGGAAAAAACGGCTCGCCCGAGACGTTCTCGAAGCTTTGCGGCCAGGGCGCCGGACCGCTGATCGGCGTCGGCCGCCGAGACGTCCGAAGCCGCCGCGACATGGAGTTCAATCTGCCCCGGCGAAGCCAGGACAGTCAAGTCCAACGCCTGTTCGCGTGGGTACATGCCATCGATCAGGCTTTCGATTTCGGATTCCGTCAAGCCGGCGGTTTTCAAGACGCGGCGGGAGAGAAAGGCTCTCTGCCGGGACCGGAGGCGGGGCCAGACCTGGGATTCGCAAATCGCGCGCAGCTCATGGGGAGGCCCCGGCAAGAGAATGACGGTTTTTCCTCCAGCATCGAGCCATTGTCCGGGCGCCGTCCCGGCTGGATTGGCCAGGACCTCCGCGCCCTCCAGAATCTCGGCCTGTTTCCGGTTGACCGGGGGCATCGTCCGGCCTCGCCGGCGGAACCGTTCCTCGATCGAAGCGACGATGTCTTCCTGGAGAACGAGCGGACGGCCGAACACAAAGGAAACCGCTTCGCGCGTCCGGTCGTCGCCGGTCGGGCCAAGCCCGCCGGTGATGAGGATGAGGTCGGCTTCGTCGCGGGACCGACGCACCGCGGCCGCCAGGGACTCGAGCTCGTCGCCGATCACGATCTTCGTCCGCACCGAAAGGCCGAGGTCGTTCAATCCCCGGGTCAGGTACAGAGAATCGCTGTCCTGATAATATGGCGTGAGGAGTTCCGAACCGACGGCGATGATCTGGATGTTCATAGGACGAGGCGGATTCCCATGAGAACCAAGGCGCTTACGGCTCCGGCCGCCACATCGTCGGCCATGATGCCCCATCCGCCCGGGAGCCGTTCGAGTGCGCGGATCGGCCAGGGTTTAAGAACGTCGAACAGGCGGAACAGGAAGAACGCGCCGGCGATCCAGGCCCAGCCGGCCGGGATGAACAGGAGGGCCACGCCCTGGCCGACGATCTCATCGATCACGATCGGCCTCGGGTCCTTCTGCTTCAAGAGTCGGGCGAAGGTGTCGGACGCGGCCGTTCCTGCCAGAAAGAGGGCGGCCAAGACCAGGAGATAGGGGAAGAGAGGAAGGCGCCGGCCGACCAGGGCGTAAATCAAGGACGCTTCCAGGCTGGCGAATGTTCCCGGAGCGAACGGAAAATATCCGGCCCAGAAAAAGGTGGCGATTAAGCCGGCGGCGATCTTTGTGATGTTCTTCATGGAATGAATACCCCCCGGAGGTCGTAAGTTCCGGAGGACGTGATTTTAACACGCCCGAGCGGGCTTTTCCACGGTCGGTGTGTCGGCCGGATGAAGACCGCCCCATCGACTTCCGGAGCTTGGAACCGCGTCCGGCCGACGAGCCGGCCCGGCGCCTCCGGACGGGGGTCGTCCCGGACGACTTCGAGAATCCGGCCGGTCCAGGCTTTGAGCTTTGACGCCGAAACATCGGCTTGGATTTCCATCAGGACCGCCCTTCGACGTTCCTTCTCCGCCTCCGTAACGGTTTCCCCGAAGGCCGCGGCCGGAGTTCCATTCTCCCGGCAGTAGGTGAAGACTCCGAGATGGTCGAACCGCGCTTCCCGGACGAAGGCGGAAAGCTCGGCGAATTCCTTCGGTCCTTCTCCGGGAAATCCGACGATCAGTGACGTCCGGACCGCGGCTTCCGGAAGCCTCTTTCGAATCTTCTCCAGGAGACGCAAGGCCCGTCCGGCATCCGTGGCCCGCCTCATCCGCCGAAGAATCGAAGCGGCGGCGTGTTGGAACGGAAGGTCAAAATAGGGACAAACGCGGGGGTCGGACATCGCTTCGAGGAGCGCGTCGCTGATTTCCCCGGGATACCCGTAAAGGAACCGAATCCACGGCAGTCCTGTGTTCCGTAACAGCTTCAGGAACAGAAGAGCCAATCCGTCCCGTTGACCGCGGTCGCGCCCGTAGAATGTCGTATCTTGGGATATCAGGACAAGTTCCTTGACGCCTTGCTCCTCAAGGACTTGGGCCTCGGCGACGATCGAAGCGGCCGGCCGCGACCGGTACGGCCCCTTGATCGAGGGGATCGTACAGAAGGCACAGGCATGGGAACAGCCTTCGGAAACCTTGAGGTAGGCCCATCCCGGCGGTGTGGAGCGAGCCCTCGGAGTCCGATGGTCATAGAGGAACGTCCGCCGGCCGTGACGGAATCTCCTCCCTTCGACCGCATCGGCGATCCGACCGTAATCCTTTACCCCGAGCCAGGCGTCAACTCCGGGAAAACGCCTCGAAAGTTCCGGTCCGTCCTTCTCGACATAACAACCGGTGACGACGATTTCGAGATCGGGTCGCACGGCTTTTTCCGCCAAGGCCGCCCGGATCGCGCCGTCCGCTTCCTCGCGGGCCGGGAGAATGAAACCGCAGGTATTGAGGACGAGGACGTCGGCCTTTCCGATTTCGGCGATGAGGGAATATCCCAAGGCCAGGAGGCGGCCGGCCATCACTTCGCTGTCGACGAGGTTTTTAGCGCAGCCGAAGGTGACGATCGCCGCTTTTTTCCGGTCGGGATTCCGGCGGACCAGAGACCGTCCGGCGCTTCTCAAGGATAGATGCGGTATAACAGCCGCGGGAAGGGAATCGTCTCCCGAATATGCTTGATCCCGCAGATCCAGGCGACGACCCGCTCCACGCCCAGGCCGAATCCGGAATGGGGAACGGAGCCGTATTTTCTAAGGTCGATATACCATTGATAGGGTTCGGGAGGAAGGTTGTGTTCCTTGATTCGACGTTCCAAGAGCGCCGGGTCGTGGATCCTCTGTCCGCCGCCGATAATCTCCCCATAGCCTTCCGGAGCGAGGACATCGACGCCGAGAGCCAGGTCCGGCCTCGCCGCATCCGGCTGCATGTAGAAGGCCTTGATTCCGGCCGGAAAATGAGTGATGCAAACAGGGCTCGAATAAAGGTCGGACATGATGGTCTCTTCGGGAGCGCCGAAATCCTCCCCATACTTGATGGCCGAGCCCTTCTCCTGAAGCCGGGGAACAGCCTCGTCGTAAGTCAGCCGGGGAAACGGCTTGGTGATGCTCTCCAGCCTGGACGGATCGCGCTCCAATTCGGCCAGGTCGGCCCGCCGCTTCGTCAAAACCCGTTCGAGGATGAACAGGATCAGGTCCTGGCCGAGTTCGATCGTGTCTTCCAGGGTGGCGAAGGCGACTTCCGGCTCGACCATCCAGAATTCGATCAGGTGGCGGCGGGTTTTCGATTTCTCCGCCCGGAAGGCCGGCCCGAAGCAGTAGACCTTGCCGAACGCAGCGGCCGTGGCCTCGTTGTAGAGCTGGCCGCTCTGGCTGAGGTAAGCCGCCTGGTCGAAATATTTCGTCTCGAAGAGCGTCGTCGTCCCTTCGCAAGCGCTCGGAGTCAGGATTGGAGTGTCCATCAGCCGGAATCCCCGGTCGTCGAAAAAGCCGCGGATGGCCCGAACGACCTCGGCCCGGACTTGAAGAACGGCATGCTGTTTTCGGGAACGGAGCCAGAGATGGCGGTGCTCCATCAGGAAAGGGGTCGAGTGTTCCTTGGGCGTAATCGGATAGTCGACCGCGACCTGGATGATCTCGATCTCGGCGACCGAGATTTCGTAGCCGCCGGGGGCCCGCTTGTCCTCGCGGACCCGCCCCCGGATGATCAGGGAGGTTTCCTGGGTCAGCCGGTCGAACGTCTTGAAGAGGGGATCGTTTTCGTCCTTGCTGAAGATCGTGGCCTGGGCGAAGCCTGTCCCGTCCCGGATGATGATAAACCGGATCCGGCCGCCCGACCGGGTATTATGGACCCATCCCCGGATTTCGACATCCTGGTCCTGATACCCGGCGAGGTCCTCGATGTACACCCATTTCATAGCGGTTGAATCCTTAACCTGAAAAAAAACTTCGATCATTATAGGGTCTTACGGCCCGAAAATCAAATCAGACGGCCTGAAGGCCGGCGGCGAAAAGCCGTCTTATTCCAAATACCGGATGACGGCGGCCAAAGGGCGTTTGGCCGGCCCGGACGTTTCCGCCTCCGGGAGGCCGACAGGGACCACGGCGACGAATTCGCCCTGAGGTTCGCCGAGAATCCGGCGGACGTCGTCCTTGACCAGGTAGAGGATGCCGAGCCAAACGGTAGCCAGGCCGAGAGATGTCGCGGCCAGGAGGAGGTTTTCGACAGCCGCCGCCGAGCTCTGGATTTCCATCGTCCGGAAAAAATCGACGGTGGAACCGTCATCCCTCCCGAATTGGCTTCGGCCGTGGCGGATCAAGTCGCCGGTATTGGCCACGGCGATCACGACCGGAGCCGAGGAGATCGACCGGGCGGCCAGGCGGAGAAGAACGGAAGCCGGACGTGGGAAATGGGATGCCCGGGACGAGGCCAGGCCGGCCAGTTCCTCTTTCTTTGCCCCCCGAACGACGAGAAACCTCCAGGCCTGGCGGTTATGTGCCGAGGGTGCCCGATTGGCCGCGTCGAGGACGGCTTCGAGAGTTTCAGCCGGGACTTCGCGTCCGGAAAACCTTCGCACGCTGTGCCGGCCGCGGATCACGGTCAGCGTTTCGTTTGAATCCAATGTCCGCTCAGGTAGAGTCATCTCCGTCTCCTTTCAGTCGGATCTGTAGAATACACGCTTCACACCCGCATTGAAAACGCCGGGGATTTGGCCTATCGTACCGGACATGGCGGATATCAAGCCGTTCGCCCCGGTTAAGCTCGTTTGCGGGATCATCGCCGGGTCGACGGACATGTTTCGAATTGCCGAGAACCGGCTGGCCGCTTCGTATGGACCGGTCGATGCCCGGGGTCCGCGGGTCCCGTTTCTCGACACGGCATACTACACCGGCGAGATGGGGCCCGGATTGTCCCGAATGTTCCTGGCGTTCCGTGATCTCATTTGTCCGGACCGGCTGCCCGACATCAAAATCGAGACAAACGCGCTCGAGGACGAGTTGCGGGAAAAATCCGGGGCGGGGGGCCGGACGGTCAATCTCGACCCGGGAATTGTAACCGGCGCAGCCCTGGTCATGGCCACGGCGAAGGATTTCGCCCACCGGCCGCCGCTTCAAAAAGGGATTTACGCCCACCTCGAGCTTCTCTTCACCAAGGCGGGGGTCAAGCGGCTGGAGTGGACGTATCCGGATTTTCGAACGGACGAACACATCCCGTTTTTTATGGCCGTGAGAAAATCATACCTGGAAGCGCTGATCCCGCGGGTCAAGCCGCTCCGATGAGGGCGGCCATCCTTTGGATATATCTCGGAGTCGTCCCGCAGCATCCCCCGATGATCCTAGCGCCGCCGGCGATGAGCCGGGGAATTTCAGCCATGTATGCGTCTTCTCCCTGGGAATAGACGACCCGGCCGCTTGAGAGGTCGGGTTTTCCGGCATTGGCCTGGGCGATCAAGGGGACGGACGTGAGCGGCTTCCAAGCGGCGATGAGATCGGCCATGTCGCCGCTGCTGAGAGTGCAGTTGGCCCCGAAGGCCGGCAGGTCGGCGTCTTCGAACGCACGGGTGCATTTTTCCAGGCCGTCGCCCATCAGGGTAAAAAAGCCGCGTTTGCCCCGATTGAAGGTCAGTGTGGCCAAAACCGGCAGGCCGGGAGCTCCCCGGCGGGCGCCGCGGACGGCGCACAACGCCTCGCGCAGGTCGAACATCGTCTCGATGAGGATGAAATCCGCGCCCCCCTCGGCCAAACCTTCTGCCTGGAGGGCGAACCCGGCTTCGAATTCGTCCTCGCCGCAGGGACCTTGGGGTTTAAGGAATTTTCCGGTCGGACCGATTTCCCCGGCGACATATTTTCCAGGCGGACGGACTGAGACGGCGAGCCGGGCAGCGGCCGCGTTGATCTCCTTGGCCCGCGAGCCGAGACCAGCGGCCTCGAGCTTCAGCGGACTCCCGCCGAAGGTGTTTGTCGATACCGCATCGGCCCCGGCCGCGAAGTAATCACGGTGGACGGCCTGGACCGCCTCTGGATGTTCAATGTTGGCCGTCTCCGGGCAACGTTCGGGAATGGGTAGAATGGCCATCAGCTCGGTGCCCATGGCTCCGTCCAAGAGGAACGGTCGGGCCGGCGGCAAGTATGGAAAAATACTCATGGCGAATGCTCCCTTAGCTTTCTTCCGGGTCCCAGGCCGAGATTTTCCTCAAGCCGAACACGACTTCGGGGAGAACCATCAGGACCTCGTCGACATCGGCGTCCGTGTTAAACCGGCCGAGGGATATCCGGACGGTCGACCGGGCGAACTCCGGACGAAGGCCGATCGCCTGGAGGACGTGGGAGACATCATCGGATTCCTCGCTGCAGGCCGAGCCGGTGGAAACGTAGATTCCCTTGGTCGCCAGGGCCAGGAGAACGGCTTCGGCCTCCAGACCGAGAAAACTGTAGCTCAGGGTGGTCGGGACCCGGTTCTGAGGATGCCCGTTGAAACGGATTTTTGGGATCGCGGATTCGATCCCTGATTTCAAACGGTCGGCCAGCCGGTGAAGGCGGACCGCATCGGCTTCGAAATGAAGCGGGAGGATTCGGGCGGCTTCGCCGAAGCCGATGATGCCCGCTGTATTTTCCGTCCCGGCCCGAAGGCCGCGCTCCTGGTGTCCTCCATGGATGAACGGCAGAAGCGGCGTCCCCTTCCTGACGTAAAGGGCTCCCACGCCTTTCGGCCCGTAGATTTTGTGGGCGGAGATCGTCAGCAGGTCCACCCCCAGGTCATCAGCCTGGAAAGCGATTTTTCCGAAGGACTGAACGGCGTCGGTGTGCACCAGGGCCCCCTGTTCCCGGGCGATACGGACGACATCGGCGATCGGCTGGATCGTCCCGATCTCGTTATTTGCATGCATGATCGAAACAAGGGCCGTCTGGGGGGTCACCGCCGCACGAAGGGCGTCCAGGTCGATCGTCCCCTTGGAATCGACCGGGATGTACGTCACCTTGATCCCGCGTCGCTCGAGGTAGGACGCGGTTTCCATGACGGCCGGATGTTCGACGGCCGAGGTGACGAATTCTCTTTTGTCCGGCAGTGCGTCCAGGACGCCGAGGACGGCTTGGTTGTCCGCCTCCGTTCCGGAACCGGTGAAGTAGATGGACGCCTTTGAGGCTCCCAGGGCGGCGGCGACATGGGCCCTGGCTTCGTTGATCAAATCCTTGGCTTTCCGGCCGATCGGATAGAGGGATGACGGGTTGCCGAAATGCTCGGCTAGAACCTGGATCATTTTTTCAGCCACGGCCGGGTCGATCGGAGTCGTGGCGTTGTTGTCCAAATACACCATGGATGGTTTCTCGCTTTCTTGAAAACGAACGGAAACCTATTTTATCCGATTTCGCGAATAAAGACGAGTCTTCTTATCGAAATTACGAAATATGACCGGCGCCGGTTTTCCGGCCCCGGTCCTCAGGTCAAGGCTTCCTTGAGGATTCGAACGACTTCCAGCCCGGCCCTTTTTTGGCCTTCCTCGGCCTGGGCGCCGATATGGGGAGAGGCCGTGACGTTGGGATGATCGACGAGGGTCCAATCCTCCGGCGGCTCCTTGGCGAACACGTCGATGGCCGCGGCCTTGACCTTGCCGCTCTGGAGGGCGGAGAGCAGGGCCGCCTCGTCGATGACCCCGCCGCGGGCGGCATTGATGATGACCGCGCCGTCTTTCATCTTGGCGAATTCGGAGGGGCCCAGGATCGGAGCTTTGGTCTTGGGGACGTGGAGCGAAAAGATGTCGGCCTTGGCCAGGAGCTCATCCAGCGGCACCTGGGTCACGGCCGTGTTTGCCTGGATGGGGACGACGTCGTAGGCCAGGACGGTCATTCCGAAGGCGATGGCCCGGTCGGCCAAGGCCAGGCCGATCCGGCCCGCCCCGATCAAACCGAGGGTTTTGCCGAAGAGCTCGGTGCCGTGGAGCGTCTTTTTTTCCCACTTGTGCGCTTTCATCGTCAGGTTGGCCCGGCCGTGCTGGCGGACCGCGCCCAGCATCAGGCCGAAGGCATGCTCGGCCACGGAAATGGTCGTGGCCGAAGGCGTGTTGGCGACCTGGATGCTCTTCTCCTTAGCCGCGGCGGCGTCGACATTATCCAGGCCGATCCCGGCCCGGACGACGATTTCCAGGCCGGAGGAGGCCTCGATCACCGGGCGGGTGATCTTGCTGGCGCTGCGGA
>JAFGEN010000200.1 GCA_016931595.1 Candidatus Aminicenantota bacterium
CGTTACGAAGGGTTCGCAGTGCGACTAGCACAGCGTCACCCTTCGTGCCTCGCAACTGCAGCCATCTCGACTCGTGCATAATGCAGGTTAATACTCCAACCGGACGGAATCCGGCCCGAGAAGCGTTTCCAGCGAGGTCATCAATTCGTCGGTGGGGGTGACGCCCCGAAGCTCCGGCGTCTGGACGACGACGATGTGGCCGGAGGGCGTTCGGATTTCGAAGACGGTCGGGCATTCCCCTTCCGCTCTCTCGAGCTTCGACCGAAGCTCCGCCAGGAACGACTCGTCGATTTCGCGCTCGGGGAGGCGGACGACGAATTTCTTGGCCAGCTTGGAAACAGCCGTTTCCATGGGCAGGATCGCCGAAAGGAGGATTTTCCGCCGCTCGCCCTCGATCCGGTAATTGCCCTTGAGCCAGACGAGAAGCCCGTCCTGGATATGGGTGTAGAAGCGGGAGTACATATCGGGAAAGGCCACGACCTCGACCCGTCCGGTCATATCCTCCAGCTGGAAGACGGCCATCCGTTCGTCCTTCCTGGTTTTGGCCGCCCGAAGCTCGGAGATCACCCCGGCCACCTTGACCTCGTCCGGGGCGTTGTCCTCCTCCGTTTCTTCCAGGGAGGCGGACGTGTGGGTGGTCATTTTGGGCAGGCTCCGCCGGTAGTGGGAGAGCGGGTGGCCGGAGATATAGAATCCCACCGCTTCCTTCTCGAAGCCGAGCTTGGCCATGTCGTCCCATTCGGCCATGGCCCGGATTTCGGCCGGGATCTCCGGCGGCGCGGGCGTGTCTCCGCCGAAAAGAAACGACTGGCCGGACTCCTTGGCTTTCTGGACCTCGTGGTTGTACTCGATCAGCTGATCGATGAGCTGAACGCCCTGGGAGCGGGGCAGGCCGAGGGAGTCGAAAGCCCCTGCCTTGATCAAACTCTCCAGGACCTTGCGGTTGACGACGCGGCTGTCGGCCTCGCGGACGACGTCGAAAATCGTCTGGAACGCGCCCTTCTCCCGGCGGGTCGCGATCAGGCCCCGGGCGGCCGTCTCGCCGACGTTTTTGACCGCGGCCAGGCCGAAGCGGACGGCTTGACCCGCGACGTTGAAATCGAACTCGCTCCGGTTGATGTCGGGCGGCAGGACGTCCACGCCCAGGACCTGGCATTCGGCGATGTACTTGACGATCTGGGACGTCGCGCCGCGCTCGGCTTCCGAGGTCATCAGGGCGGCCATGAAATGATGGGGATAATGGGCCTTGAGATAAGCGGTCTGGTAGGCCAGGGCGGCATAGGCGGCGCTGTGGGATTTGTTGAAACCGTATTCGGCGAACTTGGCGATCTGGTCGAAAATCTTGGCCGCTTTGGCGGCCGAAATAACGCCTTTTTTTTGGCCCCGACGGCGAAGTTTTCCCGCTGGGCGTTCATCATCTCGGCCTTCTTCTTGCCCATGGCCTTGCGGAGCACGTCGGCCGAGCCCAGGCTGAAACCGGCCAGGTCGACGGCGATCCGCATGACCTGCTCCTGGTAGACGATCAAGCCGCGGGTCTCCTTGAGAATCGGCTCGAGCTCGGGAACGTCGTAAACAATCTCCTCGGGATGGAATTTCCGCCGGACGAAATCCGTGGCCATTCCGCTCTTGAGCGGGCCGGGGCGGTAAAGGGCGTTGAGGGCGATCAGGTCGCGGAATTCTTCAGGCTTGTAGTCCCGAAGCATGGCTTTCATCCCCGAGGATTCGAACTGAAAAACGCCGTCGGTGTTTCCGGCCTTGAAGAGCTCGTAAGTCGGAACGTCGTCCAGGGGAAGGGCGTCCATGTCCGGGGCCTCCCCAAAGTCCTTGACGATGAGGTCCAGGCAATCCCGAATGACGGTCAGGTTGCGCAATCCCAGGAAGTCCATCTTGAGGAGGCCGACGGCCTCGATTTCGCCCATGGCGAATTGCGTCGTGATTTCGCCCTTGACCGACTGGTAAAGCGGAACGAACTCGGTCAGCGGCCGGGGAGTGATGACCACCCCGGCGGCATGGATCGAGGGATTGCGGACCTGTCCCTCGACTTTTTCGGCGATGGCCAGCATCTCTTTGATCAGCGGATTTTTCGCCCGGGCCTCTTTGAGCGGGGCCTCGGTCTTGAGGGCCGCGGCCAGCTTGACGTCGGGGCCGAGGGGGACCATCTTGGCCACCTTGTCGACCTCCGACAGCGGAACCTCCAGGACCCGGCCGACGTCGCGGATGGCCGCCCGGGCGGCCATCGTCCCGAAGGTGATGATCTGGCTGACGTTTTCCTGGCCGTATTTCTCGGTGACGTAGGCGATCATCTCGCCCCGACGCCGGCCGCAGAAGTCCATGTCGATGTCCGGAAGGCTGATCCGTTCGGGGTTGAGAAACCGTTCGAAGAGGAGGTCGTACTCGAGCGGGTCGACGTCGGTGATCCGAAGGCAGAAGGCCAGGAGAGACCCGGCGGCCGAGCCGCGGCCCGGGCCGACGGGAATGCCGCGGGAGCGGGCGGTCTTGAGAAGGTCCCAGACGATCAGGAAATAGCCTTCGAATTCCATCTGCTCGACCAGGATGATTTCCCGCCGAAGACGTTCTTTGTAGGCTTCGATGTCGTGGGCGAGCTTTCCCGCCGACAGGCGTTCGCGGAGCTTGCCCTCCCGCTCGGCGAACCCGGCCCAGGCCGTCTCCTCCAAATGCTCCCGAAGGGTTTTCCCCGGCGGCGGGTCGAACTTCGGCAGGAAATGCATCCCTTTGGGAAACTGGAAGTCGCAGCGGGCGGCGACGTGAAAGGTGTTCTCCAGGGCCTCGGGCACCTCGGCGAAAAGCCGCTCCATTTCCGCCGGCGACTTGAAATAGAATTCCTGCGAGCCGAACCGGATCCGGTCGGTGTCGCTCCTTTTTTTATTCGTCTGGATGCAGAGGAGGACGTCATGGGTTTCGGCGTCCTCTTTCGCCAGGAAATGAATGTCGTTGGTCGCCACCAAGGGAAGGCCGAGATCCCGGGCCAGGGAGATGAGCTTGGGGTTGATTTTTTTCTGGGGCTCCAAGCCGTGGTCCATAAGCTCGATGTAGAAATTCTTCGGGCCGAAAATCTCGGCCAGTGTCCCGGCGGCGTTTCGGGCTTCCTCGTCCCGGCCCTCGCCCAGGAGATGGGCGACTTCGCCCCGAAGGCAGGCGGAAAACCCGATCAACCCTTCGTGATGGGCGGCCAGAAGCTCCTTGTCGATCCGGGGGCGGTAGTAAAATCCTTCCAGGTAGGCCTTGGAGAGCAGGATACAGAGGTTTTTGTATCCGACCTCGTTTTCGACCAGGAGAAGAAGGTGGTAATGGGGCGGTTCACCGTTTTTCGCTTCCCGGTCGCGGCGGCTGCGCGGGGCGATGTAGGCCTCGCAGCCGAAGATGGGCTTGACGCCCTTGTCCAGGGCGGCTTTCTGGAACTTGACCGCCCCGAAAATATTGCCGTGGTCGGTCAGGGCCACGGCCGGCATGTTGTTTTTGACGGCGGCTTCGACGAGAGCGTCCAGGCGGACGGCTCCATCCAGGATGCTGTACTCTGAATGATTGTGGAGATGGATGAAGCCGGGGGCCATGGCCCTATTCCCATTCGATCGTGCCGGGCGGTTTGCTGGTGATGTCCAGGACGACGCGGTTGACCCCGGCCACTTCGTTGACGATCCGGGTGGAGATTCGGGACAGGAGGTCATGGGGCGCCTGGAACCAATCGGC
>JAFGEN010000201.1 GCA_016931595.1 Candidatus Aminicenantota bacterium
AGGACCGGCAGGACGAACATCGCGAACTCCAACCCCAGGACTCCCAGGTTACGGGTCGAAACCATCACGCTCCAGGTTCCCCGCTGAAGGTACGGAAACCAGGGCAGGTTGAAGAATGCGTCCGATAGAGGGTAAAACAGGCGGATCCCCACAGGCTTAAGGGTATCGATGACGATGACGTCGGCCGCCAGGTGGGAAATCCCCGTCAGGACCAGGCCCAGGCGGCTTTTTCCTTCGGCCAGGAGAAACATGCACCCCAGCGAAACCACCAGGACGAAGGGCAGGTTGTGGGTGTAATACTGGTGGAGGAAGAGGGCGTGGCCCTTGAAGACGGCGTGGAGGAGAAAATCGACGTCGGCCGCGTTGGCGATCAAGACATACAGAATCAGGGTCCCGACCGTCTTTTTCCGGTCGAAAAGACGCCAACCCAGGAGACCCAATCCGGAATGGGCGACCGGGCTCACGCCGGGGCTCTCTCCGCCCCGGGCCGGGCCGGTCGGTCGTCTTGTTCGTCGTTCATGGGTTCGGCAGTATTGTACGGGATTGACGGGGGGAAAAAAAGCGCAAAAAAGAATATAATCCGTCCGATTCGAAGCGGAAAGGAGACCCCGCATGAAACTCGTCCGCCGGTTCCCCATGCTCGGATTCATCCTGATCGTTTACGACATTCTTGTCCTGGTCAAAGACGAGGCCCTCCTCGGCGACCGCCTGTTCGCCATCAAAATGATGTCGGGCGCCCAATGGACCATGACGGTCGGCGACTTGCTGCTCGTCCTCGGGTTGTTCTGCCTCTTCTTCGAGGTCTACAAGTCCACCCGGACGAGCGAGGCCGAAATCATCGGCCATATCCTTTCTACGCTGATTTTCGTCGTCTTCCTGGTCGAGTTCATCATCCTGAAACCGGCCGGTACGACGGTGTTCTTCCTCCTGACGTTGATGTCGCTGTTCGACGTCGTGGCCGGATTCTCGATCACGATCAAAACCGCCCGGCGGGATTTCGCCCTGGACCGGGATTCGAACATCGTGTCCCCGGCGGGCGGTTGAGGCGGCGGACCGGTTATTTCCGGTACTGGGAGATGAACTCCTCGACTTCCGGAATGCCGCCCTGGAAGATGAGGTAGCCGTTGCTGGGCTCCCGTTCGGTGATCTCCCCGGCCACGGGGGTCAGCATGATCCGCTGGACCTCGGCCGGGTCGGTCGTCTGGCCGAGGGTCCAGGCCAGCTTGACGTAGGCCACTTCCGGAAGCATGTTGGCCGCCGGCACCACGCCCAGCTCCATCATGTCCCGCCCCGTATCGTAGACGTACATCTGGACGAAGCCCCAGAGCGTCTGGACGGTCATATAGACGGCGATGTTCTTGTCCTGGGCCCGCTTCAGGGCGGGATACAACGGCTTGTTGACGTGCCCCAGGCCGGTCCCGGCGATGACGATCCCCTTATAGCCGTTATCGATCAGGGAATCGATGATGTCCGGTTTCATGTTGGGGTAGTAATAGACGATCGCGACCTTCTCCTCGAAGGCTGTATTGACGACGACGTTCTTGTCCGAACGACGGCGCTTGTAATCCTGTCGCAGGGGGGTGATGTTGTCCCGGCTGACCATGGCAATCGGGATGTCCCCGATCGTCCGGAACGTCGAGCGGTAGCTGGAATGCATCTTGCGCACCCGGGTCCCGCGGTGGAGCAGGCCGTAGAGGTCCGATGTCGGTCCGAACATGCAGACCATGACCTCGGCGATGTCGCTCTCGGCCGCGGTCTTGACGCTGTGCATCAGGTTGAGGGCGGCATCCGACGAGGGCCGGTCGGAGGAGCGCTGGGAGCCGACCATGACGATCGGGACCGGCGAGTCCTGAATCATGAACGAGAGGATGGCCGAGGTGTGGTGCATCGTGTCCGTGCCGTGGCCGATGACGATGCCCTGGACGCCCTGTTCGATCTCCCGGGCGATCGCCTGGGCCGTCCCGATATATTGCTCGGGACCCATGTTCTCGCTGAACACTCCGAACAGCTTCTCCGTCTCGAGGTTGCAAATGTCGGCCAACTCGGGGACGGAGCCGTAGAGCTCGCCCGGCGAAAAGGCCGGAATGACCGCCCCGGTCCGGTAGTCCAGCCGGCTGGCGATTGTCCCCCCCGTCCCCAGAAGCTTCACCCGGGGTTTGACCGGGTCATAGGGAAATTCCTTCTCCGGGATCTTGTAGTGGGCTTCCTTCCGGCCCTGGATCTCGACAGCCTGGATGCGGTCGACCGCGACCCCGATGTTATAGCCGGAGCGGAGCTTCAGGACGACATGGAGGGGGTCGGCCGTCTCCGAGCGGGGTAAAATGATGCCGACGTAGGACCCGTCGGCCGTGACGATTTTCGCATCGCTCCAGACCTGGGCATTGAAACCGCGGAGAACCTCGAGGGCCCGGCCGCGGTAGCCTTTGTATTGGGAATTAGGATTGGGATCGTTCATGGCTTGACCTTTTTTAGCTCGGCGGCCATGATTCCGGCGGCCCCGGCCCCTTCGACCCGGCCGCGCCAGTCGGCCATCAGCAATCCCATCGCCCGTCTCATCCTTCGCCCTTCGTCCAGAAAACGACGGCCGTTCAGGCTTTCGGCGATCCGCCGGGCGTCTTCGGACGGGTTGCCTTGGGCCGAGGGCGGGAGCACATCCTTGACCGGACGCCGACTGCGCAGGGCGGACTCCAAGACGGGAAGCACGCCCTCCCGGTAGAGTCGCTTATCCCGCATGGCCTCGAAGATCTCCTCGAAGGCCTTCGTATCCGGCGGGAGGGGCGGCAGCCCCTTTTTTTTGAGCCGCTTGGGGTACTGGATGAGGATCATGGCGACAGCCTTCGGGTCGAGGCCCCAGCTCTTCACCGCTTGTTCAAAGAGTCCGGCTGATGCCGAAACGGAGAGCCGGCCCACGAGGTCGACCGGAACGCGGAGCTCACGGTACCATTTTTCCCGCTCCTGGATCGAGGGCGGAAGTCCGGCCCGGATTGCCGCCAGGCGTTCGGCCCCGATCTTTTTCGGGGGAAGGTCGGTGTCGGGGTACATTCGGTCCGGCCCGGGAAGAATGCGCTCGAATCCATTGGTGTCGTCCCGAAGGGCTTGACGCGTCTCCGAAGGCACGCCGATGGTGGCCTCCTTGGCCCGGGCGATGATTTCCTGCGCCCCCAACCGGGCGTCCGTTTCCTGGCCCCAGACCAGGACGACGGCGTCCTCGTCCTGGGCTCCCAGGGTTCGCTTAACCGCCGTCCACTCGGAGCTGGAGAGCGATTCACTCGGGCTGTCGGAGTGGAGGATGTTGGGCAATACGGTCAGGCAGGCAATGACCCGGACCCTGTCGGAGATTTCCTGGCTGAAAAATGTGTCGGTCTGGGTTTGCCAGCGGAGAAGGCCGCGGAATCCGCCGAGCCGGACGCCGTGGACGACCATCCCGGCTTTGATCGCGGTCTCGACCGGCATGTATCGGGTTCGCTTGAGATGCTTTGTTACGTCTTCCGAGGAAGTGTCAAACGAAGCCGTCGTCACTCCCCGGCGGGCCAACTCGTCCCGAAGGCGGAGCAGGTTCCACTGACGCATGGCTTCGTTGTACGTCAGCCGGGGGATCCGGGGGATCCGGGGGACCCCCTTGATCTCGATCCGGGTGCCTCCCGTTACGCTGACGTTGACGTCCTCGCGCCCGGCCCCGAGTCCCGTCCGCACCTTTCCGGTGGACCGGACCATCCGGCGGAGGATCTGGCCGACTTCGGCGACCTCCTGAGGAGTCCGCATATCGGGAGCGGTCACCGTTTCGATCAGAGGCATCCCCAGCCGGTCGGTTTTATAGACCCGGCGGTGGCCGACGTCGCTGACCTCGCGGCAGGCGTCCTCCTCCAGCCCCAGCTGGATGATTCGGATGTCCCGGCCGTTAAAATCGACCCGGCCGTCCACGCCGACAATCGTCGTCCGCTGGAACCCGGTCGGGATGCTCCCGTCCAAGTACTGCTTGCGGGCGATATGGAGTTCGTCGACCATGACGCACTGATAAAGCATCGCGATCCCGAGGGCGATGTCCAGGGCCTGGTCGTTGATCATGAACGGCGGAGTATCATCCATCTCATACGTGCAGACGGTTTCCCGGTTGATCCGGTAGATGATCTCTTTCTTGGTCTTGAACTCCATCAATGCCGTGCCGTCATACTCGCCCAGTTCCGAAAGCGTCGGGCGCATGTGGCGGAGGATCTCGGCATGGTAGACGTCGCTGTATCGGCCGGCCGGGCAGCGGCAAAAGAGCTTCTTGTCGGTCAGAAGCTGCTGGTGGATCTCCAGGCCTGATTTGAACCCGATCGCGGCATAGTCCTCGGGGGTCATTTTTTCAAACGGTTTAAACATAAAATCGATGGACATCGGCGCCGGGTCCTTCCGCCCGGAAGGGACATTGTCCTCGTTGACCGCGCCGAAGTCAAGAAACCCGCCGGGCCGCGGCCCCTTGACGGTCCTTGACAAGGGGGATTGACGGCAAGATAATGGAGTCCCGTGGACGATCAAACATTCACCCGCCCCTGATATGGAACAAATCACCCACCCCTTTATCCGGAAAAGTGTTTTTACAGGCGTTTTAGACCGCAACTTGAAGAAAATCGAGTCCCGCCTGGGCGTCGAGCTGGCCACGCGGGGGGATTCGCTGAATATCAGCGGCCCACCCGATAAGGTCGCCTTCGCCCGCTTTTATTTCGACCGGGTCGGAGAGCTCGAGGCCAAGGGCCACGAACTCCGCGAGGAGGACTTCCAGATCATCCTGGACCTCCTGGAGCAGGGCCGGACCAAGCCGGTCGAGGATTACCTGCCGACCGAGCCTCTGAGCTTCGCCCGGAAATCCGTTTCCCCAAAAAGCCTCAACCAGCAGGAGTACATCCAGGCGATCCGGACCCACGACCTGGTTTTCGGCGTCGGCCCGGCTGGGACGGGGAAAACGTACCTGGCCATGGCTGTGGCCCTGACCTTCCTTCAGAACAAGCTCGTCAACCGGATCATTCTGACCCGACCGGCGGTCGAGGCGGGGGAACGGCTGGGCTTCCTGCCCGGAGATATGATCCAGAAGGTCAATCCCTACCTCCGGCCTCTCTACGACGCCCTCTTTGACATGGTCTCGGGCGAGCAGGCCCAGCGGTTGATCGACAAGAACATCATCGAGATCGCTCCCTTGGCCTACATGCGCGGCCGGACCCTGAACGCGGCCTTCATCATCCTCGATGAGGCCCAGAACACCACCCGGCCCCAGATGAAGATGTTCCTGACCAGGGCCGGCTACGACTCCAAGGTCGTCGTTACCGCCGACATCACCCAGATCGACCTGCCCCATCCCAAGGATTCGGGCGTCCTCCACGCTCTGAAGATCCTCGCTCCGCTTAAGGAAATCGCCGTCTGTAAATTCGACGAGCGGGACGTCGTCCGCCATCCCCTCGTCCAGAAAATCATCAAGGCCTACCAGAAAGCCGAAACACGGGACTCCGACTGACATGCCCCTGATCTCGTTCAAGGATATCAA
>JAFGEN010000016.1 GCA_016931595.1 Candidatus Aminicenantota bacterium
CACGGATATAAAAAAAATGGTTATTTCTACCTGAAAATTATTATGAATAATGCAGGTGAAATCATGAAAGCGAAACCCGGCCGGCGCTCTTGCGGGCCAGGGCGACGATGGAGCTTCCGACCGGGAGCGTCCGGCGGGCGGCCAGTCCGGCTTCCAGCTTCAGGATGCCGGACATCGCGGCATCCAGCCACCGCGGGTTGAAGGACAGGTCAGACTGAGCCGCCAATTGCGGCCGGCGGGCCGCTTGGCGGCGCTCCAGCCTGCGGCGGAGGGAAACGGCCGGATACGTGGTCATGAAAAAATAGGTGAGATGGACGACCTCGAAGCCGGCCGCCTCGAGCTTCGCCCGGAGCCCGGCCTTGTCATAGCGGCGGGCTCCGTGATGAGCCTCGTCGTGGGGGCCGCGGAGCTTCTCCAGGGCGCTGTCGGTGATCAGGCAGAATCCTCCGGGGCGAAGAATTCGGACGGTGTCCCGAAGTGTGGCCGTATCGTCGGTGATGTCCCGGTGATACAGGACGTCGAAGAACGTCACGAGGTCGAAGCGTTCGTCGAGGAAGGGGAGCCTGTTCGCATCGGCCCGGGCCAGGCGCAGAAGTCCCCGTTCCCGGGAAAAAGATAAGGCCTCGGCTGCAATGTCGCAGCCAAAGGCCCGGCCGAAATCGCCGAGGCGGGCCAGATTGATGCCGGTCCCGCAACCGGCGTCGAGAATCCGAGGAGAAGGCGGAAGAAAAGCCCGGACCCTGGCGCGGATCAGCCGGAAGACCAGAGCCCGGCGCGACCGGAACCACCAGTGGGATTCCTCGAGCTCGAAGTGGCGCCGGTACTCGTCGCGTTCCATAGACCCGATTTTATCATAACCGGGCGGCCCCGGCGTTCGGCCGGGGAATTCCATTTTTCGTGCGGACGCCCGACTCATCGGTTGAATCATTCGTCGCAAGGAGGGGGTCATGTCCCGTAGGGCCTTCGGATGGATTCCGGACATTCCGGATTTCCGGGATTATTCACGAGAATCGCCGCCGGTCCGGAGCCTTCTCGGCGCCGGCCGGCGCAGGGCAGGAAAATCAACCGCCCTGCCGACGGCGGTCGACCTGCGGGCCGATTGCTCCCCGGTCGAGGACCAGGGCGCTCTTGGATCGTGTACGGCCAACGCCGGGGTTGGTCTCATCGAATACTATGAACGCCGGGCGTTTGGCCGGCACCTGGAGTCTTCCCGCCTTTTCCTGTACAAAACGACCCGCAATCTGATGAAGGTGAAGGGAGATGTCGGGGCCTATCTTCGGACGACGATCGGGGCGATGGTCTTGTTCGGCGTGCCGCCCGAGGAGCATTGGCCCTATAACGACGGACCGGCTGCCTTCGACCGGGAGCCGCCGGCCTTCTGCTACGCCTTCGCCCAGAACTTCAAGACCATCCAGTATTTCCGCCATGACCTTCCCGGCTCTCCGCCGGACGAGACTCTCGGCCGGGTCAAGGCTCACCTGGCCTCGGGCCATCCGTCCATGTTCGGATTCACCGTATACGCCTCGATCGAGGCGGCCGACGGGCGTGGAGCGATTCCGCTTCCCGGCCCCAGGGAACGCATCATGGGCGGACACGCGGTCGCGGCCGTGGGTTACGACGACCGGTTTGAAATCAGGACCGGATCCGGAGGGGAAAAATCCGCCAAGGGAGCCCTTCTTGTAAGAAACTCCTGGGGAACGGTTTGGGGGGATCGAGGGTACGGCTGGCTGCCCTACGAATACGTCCGCCGCGGCCTGGCCGAGGATTTCTGGTCGGTGTTGAAGAAGGACTGGATCGATACCGGCGCCTTCACCGAGTGACTGTTTCCCGGCCGACCCGGGTTTCCAGGTATTCGAAGGCGACGTCCATGGCGGCGTGGCCGGCGACGAGGACGAGCGTATCGCCCGTCTCGACCCTGAATTCGGCCGAAGGCCCGGTAAAAGAATCGTCGCCCCGGACGACGGCGAGGGCCGCCGTCAGGATGAGGACCAGGGTGGAACGTACAGTCACCTCTCCCATGACGGGAGAAAGGATATCACAGATCCCCGGCCGGGTCAGACGGGGATTACCGGCCGGATTTTTGAATGCTTTTGACCGCGGTGCAGACCTCGCGGATCTGGGCGGAGGTCAAGGCCAGTCCCGAGGGAAGATAGAATCCGGTCTCGGCCAGCATCTCGGAAACCGGGCAGCGGAGGCCGGCGTATTCGGGGTCGTCTGCGAAGAGCGGTTGGCGGAGGACGGGAACGAAAAACGTCCGGGTGTCGATGCCGCGCTCCTTCAGCCGCTTCATCAACTCGTCCCGGCTCATTCCGAAGGAGGGTTCCACCCGGACGGCGTACATCCAGTAGACGTTCCGGGCCCAGGCCTTTTCCTCGGGGAGGACCAGACCCGGGATCCCGGCCAGGCCTTTGACATAGGCCGCGGCCATTTTCTGTTTGAGGACGATGAATTTCTCGATCTCTTCGAGCTGAGCCAGGCCGATGGCCGCCTGGACGTTGGTCATCCGGTAATTGTAGGCCAGCTCGGTGTGGCGGAAGCGGCGGACCGGGTCGTGGGCCAGGTCCTTGAGACGGCGGGCCCGCTCGGCCAGGGCCGGATCGCTCGTCACCACCATCCCGCCCTCGCCGGTCGTCAGGATTTTATTGGCGTAGAAGCTGAAGCAGCCGATATCGCTCATCGCCCCGGCCATCTTCGCCCGGGCCTTTTTGCCCCCGGGGTAGTAGAGGGCGCCGTGTGCTTCGGCCGCATCCTCGACGACCCGGAGGTCGAAGGCCTCGGCCAGGGCCAGGATCTCGTCCATCCGGCAGGGATGGCCGAACAGATGCACCGGCAGGATCGCCCGGACGCGCCGGCCGGTCCGCTTGTCGGTCAGGATTTTCCTCCGGCCGTCGAACCGGCATTCCTTTTTCAGGAAATCCCGGACAGCATCCGGGTCCAGTCCGAAGGTCTCGCGGTCGACGTCCAGGAGAACAGGCTTGGCCCCGGTGTAGAGAACGGCGTAGGGGACGGCGATCATGGTGTGATCGGGAACGATGACCTCGTCGCCCGGCCCGAGGCCGAGGGCGGCCAAGGCGAGATGGAGGGCCGTGGTGCCGCTGGTCGTCGTGATCGCGAACTTGACCCCGAGATACCGGGCGAATTCATCCTCGAATCTTCGGATATAGCTCCCGGCCGAGGAAATCCAGCCGGTGTCGATGCAGTCGGCGGCGTATTTCAGGGTGTTTTTCCCCAGGAGGGGCTCATTGACAGGGATCATGGGACCTCTTTCGAAAAATTAGAAAAATTCTTTGTCATCGAATCCGGCGTAGGGGCCCTGCTTGACCTCGATGATCTTGGAATCCTCGAGGACGGTCACCTTATGCCCTCCCTGGGCCAGGAGGATGCTGTCGCCGGATTTGAGGATGACCGTCTTGAGCTTGGCCCGTTCGTCGTCGTAAAGCTCGACCCGGATTTTCCCTTCAAGAAGGACCAGGACCTCCTGGGTCCGGAAAATCTCCCGCTTGACGAGCTTGTGGCGATGGCGTTTGACGATCCGTCCCTTGGGGTGGACGAGAAGCCCGAGCTGCTGGGAAAATTCGCCCGGGGTGAAGAAATTGGGGCCCGGCCGCGAAAATTCCCGGCGGATGATGAGGGCAAAAAGCTCACCGTTTTTCTTGATTTCAGCCAGGCCTTTCATGTCGCCCCCTTGTCCGTGGCTTTCCTGATTTTCGTAAACCGCAACTTGACGGTCAACCAGACGTATTTCCAGCCTTTGCGGAGAAAATCGCCGAATTTCTGCCCGGTTTTCCCCGTCCCCGACCGCCGCTCGACGCAGAGGTAGGGACTCTCGACGACGACGAAGCCCATTTTCCGGGCCCGGTGGACGAGGTCGATGAAATATTCCCCGTAGCCGCCGCGCAAGGGAATGCGGTCGAGGACCCGCTTGCGGACGGCGATGAAGCCGCTCGTATAATCGTAGAAATCCCGGCCGAGAACCCGCCGGATGAACCGGTTGAGCGTCCGGCTCATGAGGTAGGCCATCAGGGTGTCGCCCGAGCCGTGGATGATCCGGACCCCGCCCCCCTCGACGAACCGGCTTCCGACGGCGGCGTCGGCGCCCTTCTCGATTTCGGCCAGAAGGTCCTCGACCTTGGCCGGAGGCATGGAAAAATCGCAGTCGGCCCAAACGACGACCTCGCCGGCGGCCGCGGCGATTCCCGCCCGCAGGGCAGACGTCAGGCCGCGCTCGGAGGTCCGATGGATCAGGCGGAGGTTGGGGAGCCCTTGCTGCATCTCCTCGACGATTTTCCATGTGCCGTCGGGGGAGTCGTCATCGACGACGATGACCTCGGTATCAGCCGGGGTATGCCTGAGAACTTCCCGGATCAGGGGGGCGATGTTGTCCCGCTCGTTGTATGTCGGAAAAACGACGGACACTCGGCGGCGGGGAATTGCGCTGTCGTTCATGCCGGTGCCATTGTACTTGTTTTGGCCGGGCAGGAAAAGGGGATGAAACGGAGAAAACGTTCCTGTACCCTTGCCCGGCTGCTTTTTGAGTTGCGCTCCCAACGACCCCTTGGGGCTCGGGACATGATCGCCGTCCTCATTGGTGAATGAGGGTTCAACGGCTTCGCCCGCTCCCGGCCCCGGCTCCTGGGAACTTCGACGGGGAGGAACGGGCGAAAAGAGGGGCCGACGACGGTCAGCAATCCCGCTTCGAGGAGGCGCCCGTTCTCCCGGCAGCCGTTTCCTCGGGCCAACGGCGTTTTCGTTCGGAATCGCGTTTCAATTTGTCCAGGAGGGCTTCTTTTGTCGGCTCTTCAATGCCGAACCAACGCTCCAGAGTCGTTCCTACCATTCGGGCTCGGCGCTTCAACTCGGCGACGAAAGCGTCGGTGATGAAATCGACGAAAAGATATTCCCCCGCTTCCGAAGCCAGCGGCGCCAGGAAAATGTAGGCGTCGAAGTTCTTCTGAAAAGAGCCCGTGAGCGGATGATAGCCGATCTCATAGATCGCATCGAACGGTTCGGCCGCGATTGGGCTGCCCGCGATGGCGAAGGCGACCGGCCTGTTGCCCAAGGCCTTGAAAGCCTCGTCCAGGAGGCCGTTTCTGATTCGGCCGTGAATCGTTCCGTCGTTGCCGATGATGGGGCCGTGCGAAAAGATGGAATAGACGTCCAGGGGGGGGAACCGCGCGGCCAGTTGGGCCGCGGCCGTCGGTCGCGCTTCGCCGGGCGGACGGCCGTCGGCGATTCCGGGAGTTTTTGATTTGAAGGCATGCAGGATGCCCACGATGAAAAGCGCGTTTCTTTTTTCCACACCGGCTTGAAGAGATCGGAAAATCGTCTCGGCCATGTAGGTGTTTCGATCCGGGAGGCCGGCGAAGTGTTTGTCCATCTCCTCCTTGC
>JAFGEN010000017.1 GCA_016931595.1 Candidatus Aminicenantota bacterium
TAAAATTTCCAGGCCAGGGGCATGTCGGGGGAAAGCTTCTCCCCGTTCAGAGCGAGGCGCACCAGTGGGAACGGCATGCTCCCTATCTCGATGACCGCGTCGTTGAACCGCTTCAGGGTCATCTTGCCGCCGCCCACGAGCTCATGATTGATTTGACGGAGCTGAAGGGCGCCGAGCATGTAAGCCGCTTGGTAGAGAGGCCCGTATCCTCCGGCAAACGACCGCCGGACTTCCCCGATGGCATTCTCCCGTTCGAAGTCGACCTTGTCGACCAGGTAATCGATGCACTCCTGGGCCGACCACTCGCCCAGGTGGTACTTGAGGGAGAAGACGATCCGGGCGCAGCGGTGCATCCGCCAAAAGAGAGCTCCGATCTTCTTTTCCGGCGTGTCGTGGAAGCCGAGGTCGTACATCAGCATTTCCCAGTAGAGACACCATCCCTCGCCCCAGAACGAAGAAGAGGCGATCGGGCTTCTGTAGGTCGAATACCGCTGGGACATGTACGATTGCATGTTATGGCCGGGGATCATCTCGTGAAAGGCCGTGGCGTGGGAGATGGGAAGGCTGTTTCCCCGCATGCTCTCGAGTTTCTGCCGGGTGGTCATCGTGTCGGTCGGATAGGAGACGCTGATCAAGGCGCCGCCGGTGAAGAACGGGTTGACCAGCTGCCGTTCCGGCGACATCATCTCCATCCGCATCGTCTCGTTCTCGATTTCCGGAACGGTGATCAGGTCCTTGGCCCGAAGATAGGCCACCGCCTCGCGGAGGAGGTCGCGAATGCCGTCGGGCTGGCCGCCCGGCGGGACGTGCATGTCCTTGACCTTTTCCAAGGCCGTCTTCCAGTCCTTCCCGAAGCCCATCGCCGTGGAGGCCTTGATCATCTCGTCTTCGCACCAGGCATATTCCCTGAGGCCGATTTCGATGAGTTCCTCAGGCGTGTAGGGAATCATCTCGTCGAACAGGTCGAGGAGCAAACCCTCGCGTCCAAGGGGCCGGCCGGAAATTCCGCTCGAGTCCGGTTTGGCTTGGGGTCCCGGGGCCGGTGGATTCTCGAGGCGGCGGATTCTTCCATCAATCCCATGACGGAGGGAGAGATACGTGACTTGGGCCGGGCGGCTGAGGCGGTTGAAGTCGAGCGTCTTCAGGGCTGCGAGCCAGGACGTCCACAATTCCTTCGTCGGCGCGGGAGCCGCGGCTTGCGAGGATGCGGGCGGCGTAGCGACGCCGGCGGCCGGACGTCCGCGTTCGCCGGCTCCTCGGGAGCGGCCGCCGCGGGGCGGGTTGAGAAGCAGGGCGATTCTGCGCATTTCATCCTGGGGAAGGCGGAGCAGCCGGTCGAGGTCGGGAACTTCGTCATACGGCGGGGCCGGCGATGGTTCGACGGCCGGAGGGGCGGAAGCCGGTGACGGTTCCTCGGCGGCGGCAGGCGCGATTTTATCCCGGAGGAAGGCGGTATATCCTTTGAGGGCCGCGTCCGCTTCTTTATACGGCTGGGCCATCCACCAGGTATAGAGTGGATCGTAGCCGTTATAGAAACGGTGCCGGCTCGAGAGCGCCCGGGCGAGAGTATCGACTGCTGTGGCGGCTCGTTCCGCTTCGAGTTTGGAAACGGCCGGAGGGGTCGACTCCAAAGCGGCCCGGGCAGTCTTGATCTCGTCGATCACCCCGGCCAGGATCAGAGCGGATCGCTTCGCGTCCATCGTCTCCATCCGAAGGCGGGCTTCTTCCAACCCATAGATTTCGTCGGCGAACGGAATCAAGGGAACGAGCCGGGCTTCGGCGGCTGCCTCCTCTTCCAGCTTCCGGATGTTTTTGTCGACAACCGCTTTCAATTGATTCAGGTCGGCCTTGGCCGCCTTCCCGAGTTTTCCGGAATCGAGCTTGGATAAAGCCTCCGTCCAGCTCAGGTCGAAGCGTTTCAGCCGGGAAAAGCGGGTCGGTGTCGGAAGATAATAGAAACGGCTCAGCGTCTCCCGGTCGGCTTCGTATCTTTGGACGACGTTGAGCATCTCGCTCTGCCGGGGCGCGAGCAGAGACTTCAGGTTTGCGGGCGGAGCTTGAGCCTGGGGAGCCTGAACGTCACGAGGGTAGGGACTCTGGGCCCGGATCGGGGAATCGCCGAAGGCGGCAATGAATCCGAAGACAGCCGGAACGAGAAGGAAGGATACCGAACGAGAGGCGGTTTTCATCTTGCCTCCTGGATTTAATTCAAGCCTAAAATATCACATATCTCAGTTTTCTTCACCAAGAACCGCGAATGAAACGCTCGAAAACGGCCGGGGCCGGTTCGACCGGCGCGACCGCGGCGGCCCGCTCGTTGTAAGCCGTTCCGCCGTCCCGGGCGACGCCGGGGCCGCAGACGGCATAGGGGATCGGCCCGCCGGCATGGGTTTTAGTCGCCAGTTTGGTTTCGTGGTCGGGAGCGACAATGATCCTGGCATCGGGGACGACCTCGGCCCAGGCCAGGATTTCACCGACGATGGATTGGTCGAATTCCTCGATGGCCTGGATTTTCTTGGCCAGATCGCCCTCGTGGCTGGTCTCGTCGGGCGCCTCGACGTGGAGGTAAACGAAGTCCTCCTCCGCCAGGGCGGCCTTGGCTGCTTCGACCTTTCCCGCATAATTGGTCCCGAGGTATCCCGTCGCTCCCGCAACCAGCCGGACCTTGAGGCCGGCCAGGATGCCAAGTCCTCGGACAAGATCGACAGCCGAGATGACCGAGCCCTTCAGCCCGAAGCGTTGACCCAGGGTCTCGAGCTTCATCGCCCGGCCTTGGCCCCAGGGCCAGATATCGGTCGCCGGCGTCGCCCTTTTCAGGTTGATTTCGCTAGCGGCCAGGACCGGCCTGGCCTTTTCCATCAGGTCGAGGATGATGTCCCGGCCCGGGCCCTTCGGCAGATGGGGAAGCCATTCCTGTCCCGAAATGTCGTGGGGAGGCGTGCAATCCAGGCCTTGCGGGAAGTCCTTGATGATCAGAAGATGCCGGTAACTGACGCCCGGGACGAATTTTAACCGCTCATTCCCCAGGGCGGCCTGAAGCTCCCGCAGCATCGGTTGCGACTCCTCCGTCTCGATGTGGCCGGCCGAATAGTCGGCCATGAGCCCGCCGCCCAGGGTGACCAGGTTGCAGCGGAAGGCCGTGTCTTCGGGGGCGAGGGCGACGCCGATGCTGGCCGCCTCGATCGGACCGCGGCCCTGATAATTGGCCGCCGCGTCGTACCCCATGAGCGACAGGTTGGCCACGTCGCTTCCCGGCGGAAGCCCCGGCGGGACGGTCAGGATGCGGCCGACCCGGCCTCGCGAAGCGATCCGGTCCATGTTTGGCGTGCGGGCGGCTTCCAGCGGCGTTTTCCCGCCGAGTTCCGGTTGGGGGTCGTCGGCCATTCCGTCACCGACAAGGAACACATATTTCATGGGATGTCCTTTCAAACCTTGTTTTTGACGCCCTCGGCGAACCCGATGACGGCTTCGCGCATCTGGGAGATCGAAAGAACGCCGTCATGGAGGACCGGACGCTCCTTCAGGCCCCGGACTGCGCGATGGGCCGGTTCCTTGGCGATTCCGCTCAATTTTTCGATCGCGGCGAACTCATCCGGTTCGGCCCGTCCGGCGATCGCCGCGTATACGTCCCCGGAAAACTTGAACGGGCTGGCGGTCGAAGCGATGATCGTCGCCGGACCGTCCTTCGGCCCGGCGTCCCGGGAGACGGCCGAGGCGACCGCGGTGTGGGTGTCGATAACCTTGCCCGTCTCCTCGTAGACCGTCTTGATCTCGGCGAAGACGCGCGGCTCATCCGCCCAGCCGGGAATGACCAGGGCATCGATCGCCTTTTTTGTATCCGCGTCGATTTCAAAACGCCCGGTCCGGAAGCGGTCGAGGAACCAGGGCTTGATTCGTTCCGCGTCCCGTCCGGCGATTTCGAACAGAAACCGCTCGAGGTTGGACGAGATCAGGATGTCCATCGATGGGGAGGAGGTCCGGTGGAATTCCCGGTGTGTGTCGTAGACGCCGGTCTGGAAGAAATCGGTCAGAATGTTGTTCTTGTTCGAGGCGCAGAAGAGCTTCCGAACGGGCAGGCCCATGGCCCGGGCATACCAGGCAGCCAGGATGTTGCCGAAGTTGCCCGTGGGGACGCAGATGTCGACTTCATCCCCCATCTTGATTTCGCTCCGGGCGGCAAGCAGCGCGTAGGCCCGGATATAATAAACGATCTGGGGGGCTAGCCGGCCCCAATTGATCGAATTCCCGGTCGACAGCTTGATCTCCATTCCTCCCAGGTAATCGCGAAGATTGGAGTCCAGGAACAGCGCCTTGACTCCCGTCTGGCAGTCGTCGAAATTGCCCCGGACGGCGAAGACCTTCGTGTTCCGCCCCTCGGTCGTGGTCATCTGGAGGCGCTGGACCTCACTGACTCCGCCATCGGGATAAAACACGACGATCGAAATGCCTTCGGCGTCCTTGTACCCTTCCAGCGCGGCCTTTCCCGTATCGCCGGAGGTGGCGACCAGGATCAGGGTGTGGGTCCTGTCGCCGGTCAGAGCCTTGGCCGTGTTGGTCAGGTGGGGCATCAGCTGAAGGGCGATGTCCTTGAAGGCAGCCGTCGGCCCGTGGAAGAGCTCGAGAAGGAAACGGCGGCGTCCGACGGGGGTGAGGTCGACGACGTCGGGGGTGTGGAAGTTTTCCGGGTTATAGGCTTTCCGGAGGCACTCATCGAGGACATTCGGGGCGAAATCGGTGAAGTAGGCGCCCATGATCCGGCGGGACGTCTCGAGGTAGTTCGGCTGGGCCAGGGTGTCCGCCTCCAGCCGGGGGATGAATTCGGGGACAAAGAGCCCGCCCCGGGGCACCATCCCCAGGAGAACCGCCTCGGAGGCGGAAGCGAAGGGATGGTTGGCGTGGGTTCCGATGTAGCGCATGGTCGCCTCGATGATATCGGGAATGAAAGGCGTTCCCGATGTTATCCAATCGTCAGGAGAGGTGTCAAGGAAGCCCGAGGCCGTAACATGTTAAAATGGATAGACCCGAACAAGGAGGACCGCCCGTGGAACACAACGACCGCCTCGCCTTGAACCGCCGCAGGTTCATCGAATACTTCGGCTCGATCGGACTCGGAGCGACGCTTCTTCCCGGGGCCCTTCTGGCCCAGGTCCAGGACGCGCCTCAGATCACCCTGGGGATGGTCGACGACGCCGCCCGGATCGCCGGGATCTCCCTCTCGCCGGACGCGGAGAAAAAAATCGCAGAGGACCTGAGCCGGAGAAACGGCCTGCCGTCGAACTTCAAGGCCGTCCGGGAGATGAACCTGGGCAACGATACTCCTTCGGCGCTTGTCTTCAACCCGGTTTTGCCCGGACAGAAAATCCCCGCCGGTCGGAACGTCTTCAAATACACCCGTCCTCGCCTTGCCAAGCCCAAGACCGATGAGGACCTGGCCTTCCTGCCCGTCACCCATCTGGCCGCCTTGCTGCGCGCCCGGACGGTCTCGTCCCTCGACTTGACCAAGCTCTACCTCGAGCGGTTGAAAAAATACGACCCGATCCTTAAATGCGTCGTCTCGCTGACCGAGGACCTGGCCCTCAAACAGGCCGCCCAAGCCGATTCCGAGATCAAGGCCGGGAAATACCGCGGGCCGCTCCACGGCGTTCCCTGGGGAGCTAAGGATCTGCTGGCGGTCAAAGGGTATAAAACAACGTTCGGGGCCTCTCCTTACAAAGACCAGACGATCGACGTCGACTCCACGGTCTTCACCCGGTTGAGCGAAGCCGGGGCGGTCCTGGTCGCCAAGCTGACCCTGGGCGCCCTGGCCATGGGCGACCGGTGGTTTGGCGGCCAGACCAAAAGTCCGTGGGATCCGAAGAATCCGAACCAGGGATCGAGCGGCTCTTCGGCCGGACCGGCCGCGGCGACGGCCGCGGGGCTGGTGGGCTTTGCCATCGGCAGCGAGACGCGCGGTTCGATCATGTCGCCCTCTTCCCGCTGCGGCGTGACGGGATTGCGGCCGACGTTCGGCCGGGTCAGCCGCTACGGGGCGATGGCTCTGAGCTGGACCATGGACAAGATCGGGCCGCTCTGCCGTACGGCCGAGGACTGCGCTCTCGTGTTGAAAGCCATCGCCGGCCCCGACGGCCGGGACAACCACTTGATCGAGGCGCCCTTCGACTGGGACTCCGGCCGCGACGTAAAATCTCTCCGGGTCGGATATGCCAAAGAGGACTTCGACGACATTCCCGACAATCCGCAAAACGCCGAGCGGGTCAAACGGGCCCGCGAGGCGCTGGACATCAGCCGGAAAGCCCTGGAGACGGTCAAAAGTCTGGGTGTCCGCCTTGTTCCCATCGAAATGCCCAAGGCCGATTCCGGACCGATCGATTTCATCTTGTCGACGGAAGCGGCGGCCGCATTCGACGACCTGGTCCGAAGCGACCGGTTCGACCTGATGACGGCCGAACCCGAACGCAGCTCTTGGGTTCGCTCGCTTCGAACTCACGAATTCGTCCCGGCCGTTTCCTATATCCAGGCCAACCGGGCCCGGTTCCGGCTCATGGAAGCCTTCGCCGGGGTTTTCAAGGACATCGATGTTTTTCTCGGGAGCCGGCTGGGTGTGACCAACCTGACCGGGCATCCGGAAATCAGCCTGGTTTCCGGCTTCAATTCCCAGGGCCAGCCGGCGAGCCTGCGCCTGACCGGCAACTTGTTCGAAGAAGAGGACATCCTCCTTTTAGCCCACGCCTTCCAAGCCAAGACGAATCATCACCTTCTGAGGCCGAATTTATAGGGCCAAGAGGCTAGTCGCGGTCGGGAAAAAGGATGATTTTTCGGCGGATACGCCCAAAAAGTTGACATAAAATCGAATAGCCTCTATATTTGAAGCTCAGAACGTGCGCCATGATCGATATTTCAACACAGTCCGAGAGAGCAAACGAGACCAGCCCCGAGGCTCGGAAAAAGGGCCTGACCCTTATTTTCGATTTCGACGGCACCATCGCCGATACCATGGCGGCCATCGTCCGCCTAGCCAATAAGTACAATGCCACGCTCGGCATTCCGCCGCTCGACCGGGACGAAATCGAGGCCATGCGGGGAATGTCGAGCCGGGAGATTCTGAAAAAGCACCGCATCCCCCTGGCCAAGCTGCCCTACCTGGTCATCCATTACCAGAGGGAGCTCGGCCGGGAGATCGACAAGCTCGGTCTTTTTCCCGGCGTCAGGGAAGTCCTCATGGAACTCAAAACGCTGGGTGTGAAGCTGGGCATCCTGACGTCCAATTCGGCCGAAAACGTCGAAAAATTCCTCCAAGCCCGGGATATCGATGTCTTCGACTTCGTCCATTCCGAACGGAATTTTTTCGGCAAATCGCGGGCTCTCAAGCACGTCATGAAGGAAGAGGACGTCCATAAAGACGATGTCATCTACGTCGGCGACGAGGCCCGGGACATCGAGGCCTGCCGGAAGGCCAAGGTCCCGGTTATCGCCGTGAGCTGGGGCTTCCAGCGGCGCGATTTTCTGGCCGGCCAGGACCCCACTTATCTCGTCGATTCGCCCGACGAAATACTCGAGATCGTCACGGCCTGACGCCCATGGCTTCAGGCCACCAGCCCAAAGCCGGCCTCTACCTCCACTTTCCCTTCTGCCGGCGGAAATGCCCTTACTGTCATTTCGCGAGCGCCGCGGTCGACGTCCA
>JAFGEN010000202.1 GCA_016931595.1 Candidatus Aminicenantota bacterium
GATTCGCCGGAGGCCATATCTCCTCCGACAAGATCGACATCATTTCCCGGACGATCCAGGACAACTTCCAGATCAATCCTCTCCTTCTCCTCCCTCCCCTCCTGGTCATCGTCATGGTCATTCTCCGGATTCCGCCCCTTCCGGCCCTGCTCGGGGGGACGGTTATCGGCGCGCTCTTCGGCGTGACGATGCAAGGGCGAACTCTCGCCGATATCGTTATATCGGCCAAAGCCGGATTCGTCAGCACGACGGGCGTCCCCATGGTCGACGAACTCCTGACCCGGGGCGGCCTGGACAGCATGATGAATACCGTGGCCCTGATCATGTGCGCCCTGAGCTTCGGCGGCATCCTGGAAAGAACCGGCATTCTGAAAGTCCTGGCCGAAGCCCTGCTGAAGCGGGTCAGGCGGACCGGCTCCCTGGTGGCCACGACAATCTTCAGCTGCCTCGGGATGAACCTGATCGCCTCGGACCAATACATGGCCATCGTCATCCCGGGCCGAATGTACCGTTCCGCTTACATCAAGCTCGGCCTTCACCCCAAGAACCTTTCCCGATGCCTGGAAAATTCCGGAACGCTGACGTCTCCCCTGGTCCCCTGGAACAGTTGCGGAGCCTTCATGGGAGCGACGCTGGGCGTCAGTCCGCTCGTTTACCTCCCCTTCGCCTTCTTGAATCTCTCCATCCCGGTCATATCGATTCTTTACGGCTACACGGGTTTCTCCATGCACAAACTGACCCCCGAGCAGGTCAAAACGCTCGAAGAGAATCCCGAACAGGCCGTCTGACCCATCCGCTCATCCCGCCGGGCGCGTTTCCCCCGTTCCATCCTGGCATGCCTCTTGCAATCTTCAACGTAGGAACATGAGTACGGACGGGAGCCTCAAGGGAATCGGCCCAGGTCCCCGGCGCAAGGCAAAAGAATGTTTCTTGACCGTAAATATTCTTGCCGAACGGGGAACCGGGAGACTCTCCCGGACGACCCCTTGATGGATATTCCCGGGGCTCCGCGGAGCCCCGGGACGGCGATCCCGAGGGAAGAGGCCGGGCAGGGAAGATACGGGGAGAGAATTGACGCTGTCTCGAGAGTCTGGTAGTAGTATACTCAATAGAAACACGAGACAGGCCCATGCATTCAAATAAATTTCAACCGGCCCGGGTTCTGGCAGTCAGCTTTATCGCCGCCATCCTCCTCGGATCATTCCTGCTCTGGCTTCCCTTCAGCACGATCTCCGGCAGACTGTCCCCCGTCGACGCCCTCTTCACCGCAGCGTCGGCCGTTTGTGTCACGGGATTGACGGTTCTGGATACGGGATCCGTTTTCAGTCCGGCCGGCCAGGCGATCATCCTCGCCCTGATTCAATTGGGCGGGTTGGGCATCATGACCTTCTCGACCCTGATCCTCCTTGTCGCCGGAAGGAAGATTTCAATCACCGACCGGATCGCGGTCCAGGGGGGGTTTGCACCGGCGGCCGCGAAAGATTTTCGTTCGCTGATCAAGGCTATTTTTTTATACACAATGGCTATCGAACTGGCCGGAAGCATCCTGCTTTATCTCCGGTTCAGCAAGACGTTTTCCTCCGGCCGGGCTGCGGTTTTATCCGTTTTTCACAGCATTTCGGCCTTCTGTAACGCCGGATTCTGCCTCTTTCCCGACAGCCTGGCCTCCTATCGGCAGGACGCACTCCTGAACACAACCGTCATTCTCCTGATTATTTTCGGCGGTTTTGGATTTTTCGTCCTCAGAGAGCTCGTTGGGGTTGTGATCGGACTCGCCAAACACAGGAAACGGCTGTTGAGCCTGCATTCCAAGGTCGTCCTCTTCACCAGCCTTTTTCTCACGGCCTTCCCCTTCGTCTTTTTCCTTTTGATGGAAGGATCCCGCACGCTTCGCGGATTCTCCCTGAAGGAAAAAATCCTGGCGTCCCTCTTCCAAGTGGTCACTCCCCGAACCGCCGGATTCAACACACTGGACATGTCCGCCCTGGGACCGGCCACCGTTTTTCTTCTGATGTTCTTGATGTTCATCGGCGCTTCGCCCGGGTCGACCGGAGGCGGCGTGAAAACGAGCACGATCGGCGTCGTCTTCGCCTTCCTTAGAGCCAAGATCAGAGCCCGGAATACGGCCGGGATTTTCCACCGGACCATCTCGATGGACACGGTCATCGGATCCTTTGCCGCGGTCTCCCTCGCCCTGGCTGTCGTTTTTCTCTCTTCTTTTCTCCTCGTTCTCGCCCAACCGGCCTTGAGCATGAAAGACGCCGGTTTCGAAGCCTTGTCCGCATTCGGAACGGTCGGCCTGTCGATGGGGATCACCCCCGGCTTGAGCCCGGCCGGCCGGATCGTCCTCATTTTCACCATGTATATCGGAAGAATCGGGCCGCTCGTCCTGCTGGCGGCATTCGGCCGCAACCGGCCGAAAGGCAATTATGAATATGTGGAAGAGTCTGTCATGATCTGACAGGCCGGAATAGGAGCAGAGCACAATGAAATTCGCCGTCATCGGCCTGGGCAGCTTCGGTTGGAACGTGGCCAAAACTCTCTACCAGGAGGAGGAAGAGGTCCTGGCCATCGACAAGGACAAGGAAAAGGTCAACGCCGTAAAATCGTTCGTCACCCATGCCGTCCTCATGGATTCGGCCGACAAGGAAAGCCTGGAGGCCATGGATATCAAGGAGATGGACGTCGTCATCGTCAGCCTGGGGCCGGAAATGGAAGCCTCCATCCTGACCGTACTGTATTTGAAGGAGATCGGGCCGAAGCGCATCGTGGCCAAGGCCCTGAACGAAGACCATGGCAAGATCCTCGAGGCCGTCGGGGCCGATGAAGTGATCTACCCGGAGAAGGACATGGCCATTCGGACGGCCCACCGCCTCTCCCATCCGAACGTCCTGGAAAGTCTCCCCCTCCTATCGGGAGTGACCATCCAGGAAATCGCCCCTCCGGATAAATTCATCGGGAAAAGCCTGGCCGAGCTCGACCTGAGGAAGAAATTCGGAATTCAAGTCCTGGCCATCAAGGAAATCATCCCCGACCGAACCATCTATGTCCCCACCGCCGATTTCGTCATCAAGGACAGCGATATCCTCATCATCATGGGGGAAGAACGGCATCTGAAGAGAATCAACTCTCTCTGAACGCCCGGCGACGGACGGCGGAGAGGGACGGAGCCCGTCCAATTTCCGTGAAAATCCTTCACTCGCAGGGATTGAATATCTTGAGCGCTTCCTCCAGGGTTTTCGCGTGGAGAAGGCGGCGGCGGTTGGATTTATCTTTCATCACCGTCGATATGGCGGCCAGGGCCTTCAGGTATTCTCCGGACTCATTGGTCGGGGCCAGAACCAGGAAGATGAAGTGGGCCGGTTCGCCGTCCGGGGACTGGAAATCGATCCCCTCGCGGCTCAAGCCGAAGGCAACGAGAATCCGGTCGACCATATCGGTTTTCGCGTGAGGGAGGGCGATCCCGTTCCCCAGTCCGGTGGAGGACTGGTTTTCGCGTTCGATGAGAATCCGAAGCAGGTCATCGGTCCGGCCCTTCGGAACCGCGCCGGAATCGACGAAAATCTTCATCAATTCTTCCATTCCGCTCCGCTTATCGGCGGCCTTGAGATCCAGGACGATCCGGCCGGGCTTGAGGTATCTTGTGACATTCATGGGCGGATAGTTATACCATAGTTTAAGTTAACCTGCATGTTTCCCCAGAAGCCGCTTCTTGTCCTGAACCGCCTTGATCAAGCCGCGGGCCAGGTCGAGGACTTCCCGGGCCTCGAACGGACCCCCTTCCCGCCGGACGTCCTCCCCGTCCATGATGCAACGCAGGATTTTCGTCGACCGGGCCGTGGCCGTCCGCCGGTCGCGACGGTCGCGTTCCATCCAGGTGAATTGGATGATCATGACCGGCGGCGTTTCGCTCTCGGCGAGGATGATGGAAACGGCGATGTCCTTGTAGGTGTCGTCGTCATCCTCGCCGATGAAGAACTCCTGGCGGATGAACGGCTCGCCGGGCCGGGCGGACATGGTCCGGACCTCGTTGTAAATCTCGCGCAGGAGTCTCGGAACGTCATCATCAGGGGGCCGGGGAAACACCGCCGGCGCGGCCGCGGTGAGAAGGATGCCCCAGGCGATCATCGCCCGCCTTCCCCGGGAAACACAGCCCGGTTGGGTGAATCGGTCCAAAAACGGGATGGTCAAGGCGATTTCCGCTCGAAGACGAGCCAGTCGACTTCCAGAAATCGGTCCTCGGGGACGGTGAATTGCAGCCAGACGGCGTGGACTCCCCGGACCTCTTTGACCGTCCCGGACAGCGTCCGCCAGGACGCATCGTCGCCGCCGGCCGAAGTGTCGACCGCGGCGACCGCCGGCCCCCAGGGTCTGTCCAGCCGGACCGTGATCCGGCCGCCTCCCCCGCCGGCAAGTCGGATCGAGCACGCCTTCGCCCCGGCGCCGAAATCGATGGACTTGAAAGCGGCGGAATTGCCGTTTTCGATTTTCGCCAGAATCTCGCTCCCGGCGGCCGAATCGCTCCGAATCCGGACATTTCCGGAGAGCAGGCAGGCCCGTTCGGCCTCGAGCCGCGAATAAGCATCGAGCGGCGGCGCCGCGCCCTGGGACGTCATTTCCACCTCCGGAATGAGTCCGTCCGGAGTGAAGGAGATCGGCTCGACGCAGGTCTTGCGCATCATTTTGGAGCCATGCGTCGAGCGATGATAAAACACGTACCAGCGGCCCTTGAATTCGGCGATCGAGCCGTGGTTGTTCCAGACCATCGGGTCCGACCCGGCATTGTCGATGACGACGCCGCGGTAATGAAACGGCCCCCATGGCGACGGGGATGTCGCATACCCGAGGCAGGTCGGGGAGTTGCGCCGGCTGATGTCCGCGTAAAGAAGATAGTAAAGTCCCTTTCGCTTGAACATGAAGGCGCCTTCATGGAAGAAGTGCTCTTTTTCGAAGGCGATTTCGCGGATCGTCGACGGCTCCACGGAGCGCAGGTCCGGCGACAAGGCGGCGATTTTGCAGGTGAATTGCCCCCAGACCAGGTAGGCCCGGCCGTCGTCATCGATGAAACAGCAGGGATCGATCTGGGAAATTCCTTGAATCGGCCGGGCGTCCAGGAAAGGGCCCAAGGGGGAACCGCTGATGGCGACGCCTTCATCCTCGCCTCCACCGGAGAGGCAATAGAACAGGTGATAGACGCCGTTTCGATACTGGCAGTCCGGGGCATAGAGAGCGGCGTCGCTGTAAGGGACCCGGTCGGCGCTTCCCCGCGAAGCGAAGACATTCGTGTCGATCCTCCAATTGAGGAGGTCGTCCGACGACAACACAGGGTAGTCCCATGAGCAATAATATTTCGGGCTCTCGTCCCGCGACACATAGACGTAGATCCGCCCGTCTCTCCAGACATGGGCCGAGGGATCGGCCGTATAGAATCCGGCAGGCGTGATCGGATTTTGCGATCGAAGGAGGCCCGGGAAGACGAGCCCGGCCGACAGAAGGAGGCCCACTCGGCCGATAAGACCGCGTCTTGCGCCATGTGACATAAATCGCCTCCTCGACACCGCGAATAGTAGGCCAAGGCCGCAAATGCTGTCAACATTGCCCGCGCCGGATCGATCCCGCGGACCCGGGTGGCATGTTTATTGCATGTTCAGAGATGGACAAGGAGAACGAACATGGCCCAAGAAAGAGAAACAGCCTTGATGCTCATGGACCTGTGGGCTTTCGCCTATACCCAGAATCCCTGCCGGAAGTCGAAAAACGAGTTCGAGTCCGCCTGCCGCCTGGGCGACGCCCTGGCCTTGCCCGAAGTGAAGGTTTTCAGAGAGCTCGTCTATGGGCTTGACCGGGAATTGGTCGAAATGCGGGCCGACTGAACCTGTCCGAAAACGGACGAAAATGTTCCGGGATCGAACGCTGTTCGAAAAAAATCGCTGAACCCCTCCTCCTCCTTCTTCCTCCTTTAAAAACATCCCGGGGCCCGGAAGGGCCCCGGGATGTGATCTTTCGACCCAAAAAGGCCGGGGCCGTTACCAGATGATTTTATCCGCCCTGACGTTTTTATTATTTGCCTTCTCGAAGCCGATCGTGGACGGTTCACCGTGCCCGGACAGGATGACCGTCCCGTCCGGAAAAGACTTGTACAATCTCTGAATGGACGAGGCGATCTCCTCTTTGGAGCTCAACCGGCATTCCATGTAGCCCGTTTCATGATAGAGGATCAGATCCCCGACGAAAAGCGTATTTCCCAGGGAGTACGTAACGCTTCCCCGGGAATGACCGGGCGTTTTTAAGGCGCGGATCTCAATCCCGCCCATCTGGAATCTTTGACCGTCTTCCACGAAGACGTCCGGAGCAGTGATGACCGAATAATCGAAGCTCATCAATCCGGCCATCGCCGGATCCCGGCTCCAGGTCTCGACCAGGGACGGCGCGAAAATCTCCTTCCAGCGGGCCATCCATTTCAAATCGTCGAAATCTTCACGGGCAAGGGCGATCCGGGCCGCCGGGAACGCCCTTCGGAGAGCCGGAAGGCCGTCGAGATGATCGGGATGCCCATGGGTCAGGAAAATATATTTCAGGACCAGGCCGCGGGCCTTGATATCGGCGGTCAGGGTATCCATCGGACCGCCGGCATCGATTACGGCGGCCTCCTTGGTCGCGATGTCGTAAACGAGATAGCGCATGAGCGGGATGCCGCTTGTTTCCGGAGACGGGACGATTTGATAGGGCGGTTGCCTTAGCCCGGACAGGGCATTGCCGGACGCTGAAACAAGGACGAAGACCGCCAGGACGCAAGACAGCGAAGCGTTGCCTTTCATAAGGATGTTCCTTTTTTACGGGTCCTTGATTAAAACGATTCTCATCGGCTGTTTGTTGCTCGTCCTCTACCCCCAGGCAGACATAACGCCGGCGGACATCCATTTTCTTTTATGTTTCCCGGAAGATATAGATTCTGAAGCCGTCCAAAGGAAGGGAACGAACGGTTGTCTAATCGAGCGGTGGATTTTATTTCTGCGACAGGAAGAGACACATGGGCCAAGTGACCATCCGCGGACTGAACCACAGGTATAAAACCGGCGTCCAAGCGCTTCGCGACGTCAACCTCGACATCGGCGCCGGCATTTTCGGCCTGCTCGGCCCCAACGGGGCCGGCAAGACGACCATGATACGCATTCTGATAACGCTCCTCAAGCCCACGGACGGACGGGTCGAAGTCGACGGCCTGGAAATCGGCGGACACCGGGGCGAGATCCGCCGCCGGATCGGCTATCTGCCCCAGGAATTTTCCACCTTCTCCCGGCTTAAAACTTGGGAGTTTCTCGACTATATCGCCCGGCTGCGGGCAATCGGGCCCAAGAGCCGCCGCCGGGCCCTGGTGGAAAAAGTCCTCGAGGACGTCGGCCTGTACGAGGCGCGCGACCGGCGGGCGATGAAACTCTCGGGAGGCATGAAGAGACGCCTGGGCATCGCCCAGACGCTGCTCGGCGATCCGGACATCCTTGTCATCGACGAGCCGACGGTGGGGCTCGACCCCGAGGAACGGGTCCGCTTTCGAAATCTCCTGTCCGACCTGGCCCGGCGCGACAAGGTCATCCTGCTCTCGACGCATATCGTGGGGGACATCTCATCCACCTGTTCCCACATCGCCCTTCTCCGCGAGGGACGGGTCGCTTTTGACGGTCCGCCCGAGGATCTCACCGCCCGGGCCCGGGGCAGAACCTGGAAAACGACGGTCGCCGCGATGGACCTGGATGGAATCAAGTCCCGCTATTCGGTGATCTCGACCGTGCCCTCGAACGGCGGATTCGAAGTCCGGCTGGTTGCCGGGCGATTCGACGACGGCCCGGCCGAAGCCGTCGAACCCAACCTGGAGGACGCCTACGTGGACTTCATGCGATCGACCGACGAAAGTCCGGAAAGCGGATCCGCCGGCGAGGGAGGCTGGTGATGAGCGCCCGACAAACGATCTCAAGCGTCGCCCTGTACGAGGCCAAGCTGCTGCTGAGGTCCTGGGGATTCCGCGTTTTCGCCGCGATCACACTCGCCTTCCTGGCCATCGTCATTCTTCTCATCGTTCAACCCGCCTACGCCGGCTTCTATTTCGGCCGAGCCCTGTCCGGAGCGCTCCCCATGGTCGTCATCAAGCTGCTCAACGTCTTCCAGGGCGTCATGGCCGTCTTCCTGGCCACGGAGTTCATCCGCCGCGACCGGCGTTTGGATACGGTCCAAGTGGTCTTCAGTCAATCTTTTTCCAACGGGCAATACATTTTCGGCAAGTTTCTGGGGCTCTTCGGCCTCTTCCTGGCCCTCGACCTGGCCGTGATTGCGGTCACGATCGTCATCCATGTCTTTTTCTCCACGACGCCGTTCGCCCTTTCGGCTTACCTGGGGGCATTCGCCCTGCTCAGCCTGCCCACTCTGGTTTTCATGATCGGTCTGCCCGTTTTCCTGGGCTCTCTCCTCCGGTCCCAGCCCGTCGTCTATCTCCTTTCCCTGTCCCTCCTGTTCCTGTCCCTGGTCATTATCGGCCCCGGGATGTCGTCCACCTTCGACGCCTTCGGATTCTTCATTCCCGTTTTCCACTCCGACTTCAACGGCCTGGGCCCCATCGGCCCACTGGCCGCGGCCCGGGGAATGTATCTTCTCCTGGGCGCGGCCCTGGTTCTGGGTTCGATCCCGCTCCTGAAACGGCTGCCCCAAAAGGCGGGTGAAAACCGGCGGATCGGGATCCTGGCCGTTTTGCTGGCCGCGGCGGCGGTCGGCCTGGGCGCCGGACGACTTGCCGGCCTGGCGGCCGACCGCGCTTTTCGTGAGGAAATCCGAGCCGAGAGCGCCGGCCTCATAAACAATCCCGTTCCGGCTCTCATCGCCTGCGACATCAAGCTGAAGCACGAGGAATCCCGCATTTCGGCCGAGGCCGATCTCATCTTGGCCAACCGGGGTGATCGACCCCTTCCGGAGCTGATTCTCAACCTCAATCCCGGTCTTAAGGTGGAGGGAATCCGGTCCGGAAACGAATCCGTTCCCTTCCGCCGCAGGCGACATCTCGTGACCGTCGCGCCGGCCGCCCCCCTCGCTCCCGGAACGGAAATCCATCTGACCATCGCCTACTCCGGGACGATCGACGAGCGGTACGCTTATCTGGATATCGAGGATGAACGGCTCGAAACTCCGCTAAAAATCTGGTTCATCTCCGTGCCGAGAAGGGCGGCATTCCTCGGCCGCGATTATGTTCTTTTCACTCCCGAGTCGGGATGGTACCCGCGTCCCGGCCTCCCGGCCTCGCTTCTCTTTCCCGACCGGGCCGGTCAGGAATTCAGCCGGTACACGCTCTCGGTCGACGCGCCGGCTTCGCTGACGGCCGTCTCCCAGGGCCTATCCGCAACATCCCCGGCCGGAGACCGGAACACGACCGTCTTCAAGCCGGAGACGCCGTTGCCCCAGATCGCCCTGGCCCTGGGTCGATACGAAAAAATGACGGTTGCCGTGGACAACGTGGAATACGGGCTCTACCTGCTCCGAGGCCACGACCGGTTCACTGATCAGCTGGGGGAGATCGCCGCGGAACTGCCCGATCTCATCCGCAGGATCAAGGACGGCGTCGAAGTCGTCCTGGGGCTGAGCTATCCCTTCCGTCAACTGGCCCTGGTCGAGGTTCCCCTCGGCGCGGCGGCCCACGACCGAAGGTGGACGACGGCCCAGGAATTCGTCCAACCCGAACTCGTCCTTCTTCCCGAGATGGGGGTCCTTAACGCCGGGGCGGAGTTTCGACCCGGGAGAGGAGGTCCCCAGGCCGGGCAGCGGGTTGCGCTCATGCAGAGAGGCGGCACGGAAATCACTCCGGCGGACATACAGAGAACCCTTTTCAACCGCTTTATTCAGACCAATCTTCTCGGTTCCCCTGGGGCTGTTTTCCCCGGCCTTCGGGCTTCGCCCTTCGGATTGCGCATCCAGGCCAATGTCCAGCCCCGCTTCAACCTTCTCCCCCAGTATTTAACCTATGCCGAGGGTCTGAGGATGGATGAATGGCCTCTCCTCGGCTACGCCCTCGAAGTCTACCTTGGGGGAAGGGCAAACCCCCAGACGATCCGGGGTCTGGCCGTGGCCCTTGGCCAGGGAATGTCCGAGCAGGAGCGCATCAACGCGTTCCTGATGGAACATTCTCTGGCCGACGCGCTGAGCGGCGCAGCCCAAACCGACATCCCCCTGAGCGCGGTCACAACCGAAAAAGCGAAGTACCTCATGGTCCTGATCAGATCCAAGCTCGACCGCGAGGATTTCGACGATCGATTGGTCGAGTTCCTGGCCGCGCACCGCTTCACATCGATCGACCGGAAGGAATGGGAGGAATTTTTCTCAGGCCTGGGAGGGTTGGATCTGGACGGCCTGATCTCCGTCTGGCGGGAGGGCCGCGGACTTCCCGGCTTCTGGATCGACGACGTCCAAAGCTATCCCGTTCGGGACGGCGAACGGAACCGGTACCAGATCTCGTTCCGGGTCACCAATCCCACCGACCTCGAAGGCGTTCTCAAGGTCGATTTCGTCACCCGGGGAAGCCAGGGCATGCGGGGCGGAGGCGGGGCGGCCGTACCCGTGGAAAACCGGGCTTTTCTCGTCCCGCCCCGGACGGTCTTGGACGTCGGCCTCGTCCTCGACCAGGTAGCCGTTATGACCACGGTGGACACCGTCCTGTCGCAAAACCTGCCGGCCGTCTTCAATCTTCCATTTTCCAACCGGCGGCCGGGGCCCGGCGTCCGGCCCTTCGACGGCGTGACGGCCAAACCCTACGTCCCCGCGACGCGGGGGGCGGACGGCGAATACATCGTCGATAACGAGGACGAAGGATTCCGGCTTCCGGAGCGGGGCGGGGAGAACTGGCTCCGCCGATCTCTTCAAAAGGTCTTGTCCCAAGGCGGAGACGTCCAGGATACGGCCGGCCTGATGGGGCTGATCAATCCGCCGGACGACTGGAGCCCCCTGATCACCCAGAATTTCTACGGCCGTTTCATTCGGTCCGCCTTCCTCAAGAAGTCGGGGACGGGACAAAACCGCGTCTCATGGACGGCCGAGCTGGAGGAAGCGGGCGACTACAACCTCTATTTTTACCATGAAGGCCTGGGCGGCGGTATGGGCCGGAGCAATTTCGCCGGGATGAATCGAGGAAGTCAGGCGCCGGGCGGACGCCAGCCCGGAGGGGGTGCTCCGGCCGGCGGACAAGGGCAGGTCCGTTCCAACGCCCCAGCCGGCGGCCGAGAGCAAGGTCCGAGAATGGCTGTCCAAAGGCTCTTGCCGGGGTCGAAAACGTTCATCGTCCACGGACCAAACGGACCGGAGGAGATCACCCTCGACCTCAAGGACGCCAGGCCCGGTTGGAACCTAATCGGCCGATTCCAACTTCCGGCGGGGGCCAACACGGTCGAGCTGACGGACAAGAACGAGGAACGCTACGTCCTGGCCGACGCCGTCAAATGGCTCCGGCTGAAATAGCGGCCGGTTGAAAGACCGAGAACGCGCGAGGAGAAACTCCATGCCCAAATCGAGCATCGTCCGATTCACGCGGGCGGCCGGAGTGGCCGCCCTGCTGACCGTCGCGGTCGGCCTCTCCCCCGCGACGGCCCGGTCGGATAAGGAATTCCTGACGCTGGAGAAGGCCCTGGAGACGGCCTTCCGCAACAGCCCCAACATGCAGGACGCCAGGTACCGCCTGGAGACAAGCCGGCAGAACCTGATGGCCCAGCAGGCCGGCTTGAAATCCCAATTCAACCTCAGCCTGACGCCGATCAACGTCTCCAACGCCAAGAACTTCAACGACCTGACCTCACAGTACATCTACACGAGCGCGACAAAGTCTTCGGCCCGCTTCTCCATCACCCAGCCCATCAGATGGACGGATGGGACGCTGACCATGTCCAACCAATTCATCTGGCAGGAGGCCTCGAGCGCCTACACCGGCAACATCAAGACCACGACCTTCAACAATTCCCTGTCCCTTCGCTTCAACCAACCGCTGTTCACCTACAACCGCACCGAAATGCAGATCCGGGAGCTGGAGCTGTCGCTGGAGAATGCCCAGATCAATTACGCTCTCCAGAAGCTGTCCATCGAAAAGCAGGTCACCCAGCAGTTCCTCAACCTGTACTACACCCTGGAGGGCGTCAAGATCGCCGAGGAGGAATTGAAAAACTCCACCGAGAGTTACGAAATTATCCAGAACAAGGTCCAGGCCGGGATCTCGGCCCAGGGAGAGCTCTACCAGGCCGACCTGACCCGGCTCAACAGCCAGGCCGGGCTGGAAAACAAGCAAATCCAATACGCCAACGCCCTGGATCAATTCAAGATCCTGATCGGGCTTCCTCTGTCGACGGAAATCGAGGCGGTCACCGACATTCGAAAGAACCTTGTCGCCGTCGATTTGATCCAGGCCGTGGCCCACGGCCTGGACAACCGCATGGAGCTCCGCCAGAAAGACATCTCCATCGCCAACGCCATGCATGACCTCACGCGGGCCGCGGCCACCAACGAATTCAAGGCCTCGATCGACCTGCAGCTGGGCCTGACCGGAATCAACGACCAATTCAACACCATGTACGAGTCGGCCAACACCGACACCCTCGTCGCGCTCACCCTGAACGTCCCGCTTTTTGATTGGGGGCAAAAAACGCATCTGATCGCGGCCGGCCAAGCCCAGGTGGACAGCCAGAAGCTGTCCTTCCAGGAGCAACGAAAATCGATCGAGGCCGAGATCCGTCAGGCGTTCCGAAGCCTCCGGAACCTCGAACGCCAGATCGAAATCGCCGAGAAAAACGTCCGGAACGCCCAGTTGACATACGAGATCAACCTGGAGCGCTATAAAAACGGCGACCTGTCATCCAAAGACATGCAGTTCTACCAGCTCCAGCTCTCCGAGCAGCGGCTCAACGTCGTTTCAGCCCTGATCAATTACAAGCTGGCCCTCCTCGACCTCAAAATCCGCTCGCTCTGGGACTTCGAGACCGGCCGCCCCATTGTCGACGCGATCGAGCCTGCATGATTCATAAAAATTTCCATGATTTTTATAATTATTTTGTTTTCAATAAGATGAAGAATAATGCAGGCGAGGAGTTCCTCATGAAAAAAATCGCCATCGCCCTTTCGACGGTCGCCCTGCTGCTCGTCTTGGCCGCCTGCCGGGAGGAACCTCCCCGGGCGGAGACTGAGACCACGATCCCGGTCAAGACGGTCGAGCTTCAGCCGAAATCCATCCGTGAATTCATCACGGCCACAGGGACGGCCCTGGCTGTGAGCGACGTCCAGGTCAAGACCGAGCAGGCCGGGCGCTACGAATTGAAAACCAACCCGCGCACCGGCCGGCCCTTCCGCATGCGGGACACGGTCCGCAAAGACGAGATCCTGGCCGCCCTGGTCAATCCCGAATTCGTCAACCAGACCGCACTCGATTCCAAGAAGCTCCAGCTCGACTCCGCCGAGAGGGAATTCACCAAACAGAAGAGCGTCTTTGAAAAGGGCGGCATCACGATCAAGGAACTGGACGCGGCCGAAAAGGCGTTCGTCGATGCCCGCTACAGCTACGACAACGCCACCCTGGCCGCCAAGAAGCTCGAGGTCCGGGCTCCCTTCGACGGCGTCATCGTCGACCTGCCGCATTTCACCGCGACCCAATGGGTGGAGGCCAATACGATTGTCGCCCAGGTCATGGATTACTCCCGCCTGTATGCCGACCTGACCCTGCCGGGCAAGGACATGGGCCGGGTCGCCCGCGGACAATCGATCCTGGTGAGCGACTACACCCAGCCCGACCTGGCCCTGACCGGAACGGTCGAGCAGGTTTCACCCGCCCTGGACGCGGAAAGCCGGATGTTCAAGCTCCGCGTCGAGATTCCCAATCCCGGACTCAAACTGCGGCCGGGAAGCTTCGTCAAGACCGATATCATCGTCGGGGAGAAGAACGCCGCCCTGGTCATCCCCAAGGCCGTCATCCTCGACCGCCGCGGCGCCAAGACCGTCTTCGTCATCGACCGGGGGGTCGCCCTGGAACGGCGCATCCAGACGGGCATCGAGAATCCGGACGAGATCGAGGTTGTTTCCGGACTCCGGCCCGGAGACATCTTAGTCACGGAAGGCTTCGAAACCCTCAGGGACCGCTCCCGGGTCAAGATCATCGAATAGCCTCCCGCCATGGAAAAGCCGGCCCGTTTTTCGGTCAAGTACCCCACCACGACGGCCATGCTCGTGCTGGCCGTCCTGCTGCTGGGATTCATCTCCTACCAGCGTCTGGGCATGGACCTGCTGCCCCGCCTGAACACTCCCCGCCTGTTTATCGAAGTCAAGTCCGGGGAACGCCCCCCCGAGGAAATGGAAAAGCAATTCGTGGAGAGGATCGAATCGCTGGCCGCCCGGGGCCGGAACGTGGCCGCGGTCTCGTCCCTGTCCCGCGTCGGAAAAGCCCTGATCACGGTCGAATACCAATGGAACACCGATATGGACGAGGCCTACCTCGACCTGCAAAAGACGATCGCCGACTTCGGACAGAACAGCGCGGCCGATGAAATCAACGTCACCACGCTCGATCCCAACTCCCAATCCGTGGTCACGGCCGTCCTGACGCAAGACGAAGGAGCCGACCTGGACAAGTTGCGGCTCGTGGCCGAAACCAACATCCGCAACGAGCTCGTTCGGCTGCCGGGTGTGGCAGCCGTGGAGATCCTCGGCGCCCGCCGGCGGGAAATCGTCGTCCGGACCGAGCCGGGCACCGTCGAAGCCTTCGGCTTGACCCTGGACGGACTCAGCTCGACCATCCAGAATTTCAACCGCGATCTTTCGGGCGGAACGATCGTCGAGATGGGCATCCGCTACACCGTACGCGGCGTGGGCCGGTTCTCCTCTCTTGACGACATCCGCAATCTGATCGTCGCCTACAAGATCACGCCCGCCGGGGCCGGCCTCCCCGCCGAGCGGACGCCCGTCTATCTCCGGAACGTGGCCGACGTCGTCTACGACCTCAGCGAGCCGGAGAACATCGTCCGCTTCAACGGGCTTCCGGCCGTCGCCCTGGAGATCTTCAAGGAGGCCGGCGCGAACACCACGGCCGCTTCGGCGGCCATCCGCGGCGAACTCGACGCCCTGGCCCGGGCGCTTCCCGGCATCCGCCTGGCCGTCGTCCAGGACCAGGCCGGATTCATCCGCGAGGCGATCGGGGAGGTCAAACAATCCGCCTTCTTCGGCATCCTCCTGGCCGTCGCCGTGCTCTTCCTCTTCCTCCGCCGGATCGACGTCACGGCCGTCATCGGCCTGGCCATCCCCGTGTCCATCGTGGCCACGTTCAACCTGATGTATTTCAATAACCTGACCTTGAACATCATGACCCTGGGCGGCCTGGCCCTGGGCGCGGGCATGCTGGTGGATAACGCCATCGTCGTGGGCGAGAACATCTTCCGCCACGCCGAGGGCGGGCTTCCGATCGCCCAGGCCGCGGTGCGCGGGGCCGGAGAGGTCGGAGGCGCGATCACGAGCTCGACGCTGACCACGATCATCGTTTTCCTGCCCATCGTCTATCTCCACGGAGTCTCGGGCGAGCTGTTCAAGGATCAGGCCTGGACGGTCGCCTTTTCGCTGTTGTCGTCGCTTCTCGTGGCCCTGGCCGTGATCCCGCTGCTGTTCTCCCGGATCATCAAATCGCGTCCGGCGCCCGTCCGCGAGCCATCCCGGCGGTTCGCCTCCTACGGACATTTCGTCACGGGCGTCCTGAAGAACCGTTGGCTCGTGGCCGGATCGGCCGCCGCCCTCGTGGCTGCGGGAGGCTGGAGCCTGCGCTTCGTCGGCAGCGAGTTCCTCCCCGCCCAAGCCCAAAATGAACTCACTCTCCATCTCACCCTTCCCGAGGGAACGGCGCTGGAGCGGACGGAAGGCACAGTCCGCAACATCGAGGCCATGATCGACGGCTGGGCCGGCGACCGGTTGGACACGATCACGTCGCGAGTCGGGCCCCGGGGAACGGCCCAGAGTTCAGCCGAGGTCCTGGAGGACGAAAACAACGCCGTTATCCAAGTCCGGGTCAAACCGGACGCGGTTCGGGACCTGGACGCCCTGGGGGCCCGGCTCGAGCGCGAGCTGGCCTCCGTCCCCGACCTGACCGTCGAATTCGTCCGCCGGCAGACGACCCTCCAGGCCGCCCTGGGCGCGACGGACTACCCCCTGGTTGTGGAAATCAAAGGCAAAGACCTGAACACGCTCGTCCGCTTGGCCGACGACGTCAAGTCCCGACTCCAGCCGCTCTCCGAGCTGGCCGACGTGGAAACCAGTTTCCAGTCGGGACGGCCCCAGATCGATATCGAGATCGACAAAGCCCTGGCCGCCCGTTACTCGTTGAGGGCGGATTCGATCGGCGCCCAGATCCAGCGGGTGCTTTCGGGAAGCGAGCTGGGGGAGATCGAGGAACAGGGGGAATACCTCCAGATCGTGCTCCGCAATCCCAAGATGCCCATCGGCCGTTTGAAGGACATCCTGCTCGAAGCCCCGTCCGGGCTCCGCGTCCCCCTGTCCGACGTCGCCCGTCTCGTCCGCACCGAGGCTCCGCGCGAGATCATCCGAAGCAACCAGACCCGGGTGGCCGAAATCCGGGCGCGCCTCACGGGCGCCGCCCCCTTCGACCGGGTCGCCGCCCTGGTCAGGCAAGCCGCCGGCGCAA
>JAFGEN010000018.1 GCA_016931595.1 Candidatus Aminicenantota bacterium
ATTGGAAGCGGAACCCGGAAGCGTTTCAGGCCTTTCTCGATTTCCGGACGTCGATGACCCGCGATCTCCATGCCGATTTTCTGGAGGTGATCGAGGGGGCGATCCGGGAGAAGGGCAAGGATATGGAGATCATTGTCACGGCCATGGATACCCTGGCCCATCCGGAGATCGTCGAGGATTGCGGAATCGACATCCGGGACGTGATCGCCCTGATGGACGCCCATCCTTTCACCCTCCAGGTCGAGGATCCGGCCCGGAGTTGGAGCGGTCTCCCCTCGCGCTATGCGGATTATTTCGAGCTCTATAAGCCATTGGTGAAGGACCCCTCCCGGCTCATGTTCGACATCAACTGCATTCCGGACCGGGACCTTCCGGGAACGGTCCTGCCCTCGGCCCTGGCCACCGGAACGGAACTGGCGACAACCCTCTATTATGCCGCGCGGCCCTCCGGCCGGGCGGCCATTTATTCCGAATCGACCGTGTTGCCGACGGACATCGACCTCCTGTCTTATGTCCTGGGATCGGATGTGACGATCGAAGGGACGCGGACGGCCTTCGATATCGAAGCCCGGCGCCCGGTGACCTTGTTTCTCGGCCGCTCCGGCGTCGTTCCGTTCATCAACGGGGTGAAATGGCCGTTTTTCGGCCAGCGGGGCGTTTCCATTCCGGCCGGCCGAAGCCGTCTGACCTTCAAGAAGGCGGGCGTCCTGGACCAGGGCGGGACCGCCTTCCGGATCACGTTCAACGGGAACTTTTCGGATTTGAAATCCTCCGGAAACGCATTTATTCTGAAGTACGATTCGCCCACGCCGATTCCCCTGACGTTCAGCCGCCCGCCGGAAAAAATCTATGTCGACCGGGAGAACCGGACACCGTCACTGGACCGGGCCGGGCTCATTCTTCCGCGCGGGCGCCATGACCTGGAGATCGTCACCGAGACGCCGGCCGTGCGGGCGGTCAACGTGCTGGGTTATCTTTCGTCGTCGCTTTTTTACCTCCTCGGCTTGGGAGCCGTCTTCCTGCTGGCCGGTATGTATATCTCGGCCAAAGTGAAAAAATGACGTCCGTCTTGCGGCTTCTCCGGGACGGGCTCTTTGTTTTTTCCGTCATTTTCATCTGGCTCATGCTCCTCTATCAATTCGTCCTGACGGCCGCCGGTTTCCGTTTCCGCCGCCGCCTCGACAAGGAAGGCGAGCCCGAGGACGGCGATATCGAGTTGCCCGGAGTGTCCATCCTGGTTCCGGCGCGAAACGAAGCCAAGGTCATCCTCGATCTTCTCGAACGCCTGGGCGGATTGGACTATCCCGCCGGGCGACTGGAGTTCATCATCATCGACGACGGCAGCACCGATGGAACCGGGGACCTGGTCGAGTCGGCGGCGGCAGCCGATCCGCGCGTCCGGCTGCTCAGGATTCCGCCCGACCGGAGCGGCCGAGGCAAGAGCGCGGCTCTCAACACCGCGCTTCCCCAGGCCCGATTCGAAGCGGTCGCCGTCTATGATGCCGACAACCGGCCGGAACCGGACTCCCTGGCCCGGCTGTGCCGGGCTCTCGTCTCGGATCCCGGCCTGGCCGCGGTCACCGGGCTCTTCCGGGTTTACAACAAAGACCGGAACCTCCTGACCCGTTTCATCCATCTCGAATCGCTGGCCTTCCAGGGCATCATCCAGGCCGGGCGCTGGTTCCTGATGAAAATCGCTTTTCTCCCCGGGACGAATTTCGTCATTTGGCGGAAGGACCTGGAGGCGGCCGGCGGCTGGGATGAAGAGGCCTTGACCGAGGACACCGAGCTGACCTTCCGGATCTACGAGAGGAAGCGCCTGGTAAAATTTCTGCCGACGGCCGTTACCTGGGAGCAGGAGCCGGAGCGGCTCCGGACCTGGATCCGGCAGCGGACCCGTTGGGCCCGCGGCAACAACTATGTCCTCGGTTCCCGGCTTCCGACGCTTCTCCGCCGCCGGCCGAACCTCATGGTTTTCGAGCTCCTCAACCTGTTTTTTCTCTATTATGTCTTCGTCTTCGCCATCCTCTTTTCCGACCTGATCTTCATCCTGTCCCTTCTCGGGCTGACGCGACTCAGGATCGCCGGTCCTTTCACCGAGTTATGGGCCCTGGCCGCGGCCCTTTTTACCCTCGAAGTCCTTCTCGCCCTGTCGTACGAACGGGAGGATTCCCGGGCGATGTTCGGGGTGACGGTCCTGGCTTACCTGACATACACCAAGCTGTGGGTTTTCGTCGTCCTCCGCGGCCTCGTCCAGGATGTCGTTCTCAGGAGGAAGAGAATTTGGGACAAAACCGAGCGATTCGATTCTCATCCGCCGCCGAAGCGAGGAAGCGCATGAACATCAAGATTCCGTCAATCGTCCTTTTATTGATTTCGGCCGGCCCCCTCGCCGCGGGCGTCTATCCCCAGGCCGGGATTGAATATTATTCGGGGTCCAACAGCCTTGCCCTCCTGACGCCATGGGTTGCCGCCCGGTTCAGCCTGGCGCAGGGCATGTCCCTGATCTTCAAGTACTACGACCACAACATGCGGTACGATTATCAAGGTTACGACGAGGCGGCCGAGGAATTCGTCAACCTCCAACGCAAGACGCACACCTCCAATCTCACGACGGTCCTCTATGCCCAGAAAGGCAAATGGACGGGATATGCGGCCGTTTCCTTCATGTTCGGGACCGACGGCTACCGGGCGACGGCTTTCGATGGAGGCCTCGGCTTCGCCCTGACCCCGAAGCTGACCGTGGAGGCGGGCGTCTACCTCCTCCGCGAGGATTCCGTGCTCTGGTTTCCCGAGGATCCCGTCCGGAAAATCAACCTGTATTCCGTCAAGGCGAATATCAAATACAAGATTCTCCCCTGGCTGACCCTGAACCCGAACATCTATCTTTACCGTAATTCGGAAGACGTCGAGGCGGTCTCCTGGTCGGCCGGGATCATCCTGACGCCGTTCAGCCCGCTGGCCGTGACCGCCTATTACTTCAAGTACTCCGAGTCCGCCCAATACAAATTCTCCGGAGATTATCTCTCCGTCGGCTTGAATTTGTATTTTTAAAAGGGACTTCCCTGCCATTGTCTGATCGGCAAGAATTCACAAGATTTTTTTGATTCTTTCCATTATGATGAGGATGGAAAGGCGGATGGGAATGCGATCCTCCCGGTTTGAAAACAGCGCGGGTCCGGAATAAAGATGCGGGGCGCTTCGTTTTTTACCTATGGACGGGAGCCCGGCCGGATCGGGCGGGGGCCGGCGCTCGCGGCGTTCGTCGCCGTCCTTCTCCTGGCCGCGGGGCTGCGGTTGTATACGGTGTTCAGCGAATCCTTGAGCGGCGATGAGATCTTCCAGAGGAACATCGCCGCCCAGCCGTATTTCCAACAACCGTCACTGATCCGGGGGGACATTCATCCTCCCCTGTATTATTGGCTGACGAAAGCCTCCGCCTCGGTTTTCGGCTACGGCGTCTTCGGCCTGCGCCTGCCGGCTTTGGTCTTTGGATGGCTGACCGTCTTGTTGACGATGGTTCTGGCGCTCAGGCTTTTTTGCGATGTCCGGCTCGCTCTGGCCGCCGGGCTCCTGGTTTCTCTTTCCGATATCCAGATCGTCTTCTCCCATTTCGCCCGAAGTTACGCTTTTCTTTCGGCCCTCGTCCTGGCCTACATCCTCGTTCTCGACCTCGCCCTCCGGAAGAGCGAACGGCGATCGTCCTGGCTGACTCTGACCGGGCTTTCGATCTTGATGGCCTACACCCATTATTTCGCTTGGCTTTTTATCGCGGCGATTGCGCCGGCCGTCCTTTTCCATAAAAACCGGAGGGCCCGGTGGCGCTGGGTGTTGACCGCGGCCGTCGC
>JAFGEN010000203.1 GCA_016931595.1 Candidatus Aminicenantota bacterium
GCATTATGCACGAGTCGAGATGGCTGCAGTTGCGAGGCGCGCCCTGGCTCCGAGGCGTCGCAAAGGACGGCAAAGCCCGAAGGGTGAAGCTGCCCTCACCTCGTTAAGAACGAGATTGAGGACTGCAAAGCCTGTGCTAGTCGCACTGCGAACCCTTCGCAACGAAGCAAATGCGGCTATATCGGCTCGCCCGGAGGGTAAAAACTCTGTTTTCATATCTTAATGCAAATAATGAAAATATTAGACTCTTGAAAGTTTTTATGAATAATGCAGGATAACCGTCATTTCCCGATTTGTTCGGGTCATGTTTCGATTTCGGAGTAGCGACGGGGTGCGATTTTTACCAGGAAGGCGTAACTCGCCCCGGCCAGGACGGCCGAAAGGACGGCCGATCCGACGATCATCCATTCCTTGCCGATTCCCGTTTTGAAGAGGGCCGCCGCGGCGATGGTCAGTCCGGCCATCAGGCCCAGGTCGACAAACAAGGCGATCAGGACGTTCAGGTTCTGCTTGATGGCCTTCTGGGGGTTCGTCCACTTCAGAAGCGGCCGGAGAAGGTCGATGATCATCCCGACTGAGGTCAGAAAAGCCGAGGCGGCGAGGGCGATCGGCAATGCGAGGAGAACATGTCCTGCCTTGGCCTTGATGACCAGAACGGCCGCGACGGCGGCGGCCAGGATGCCCAGGCCGGCGATGGCGAACGAGTGAAGAAATTTGGCCTTGACTTGGACGGCCGGCGGCGCCGGAATGACCTGGGACATCCAGAAATGGGCGCCCTCCCGGGAAAAGGTCGAGGAGGCCGTTCCGTTCAGGCAGCCGCAAATCGTCATGAACAGGGCCGATCCCAGGATGACGACGGCCGGGTCGGCCGAGCCGAGAAGGAGGATGATCTGCATGGCGTCGCCGCTCGAGGATCCGCCGCCGGCCTTCGTCATCAGGATGAAGATGACGGGAATCAGGACGACGGAGAAGACGCCGTTGAGGAGGAAAATGGGCGTCCGGTTCATGATCCGAAGCTCCCGGAGGAAAATCGCCCGCACCGGTTTCCGGCCGGAGGAGATCCTGGACGAGAGGCCGGCGCGGGAAAGGCGGCGCTTCCGGGCGGTCACCTCGCCCAGGCCGAGGAGCCCCCGGTAGAAGAAGGCTCGGGCGGCGAAAAAGAGAACCGCGAACAAGGCCAGGGATACTCCGGCGTAAAGAAGAAACGGCGCAAGACCCGAGCTGCCTTCGGCCGGGACGAGGGACCGGGTCGCCCAGACGCTGGGTGGGAACTTGGCCCCGATTTTTTGGACAAGGCCTCCTTCGCCGAAAAACCGGACCAAGGCCTGCCGCCCCGGGCCCGCCCCGGGCATTGTTCGCAGCCAGAATTGCAGGCCGAGCACCCCGGCCATCAGGACCAAGCTTCCGGCGATCATCAGGGCGTCCTTCTTCCGGCCGACATTGACGAAGCGCATCATTCCCACGACGAGAAGGGAAACCAGGGCCAGGGGGATGACCGGGAGGAGGAGATAGACCAGGGCGGCCGTGACCCAATAGGAGAGCCCGGCCTTGGAGTGGACTCCGTAGGCGATGAGCATCGGCACGACGATCGGCGCGATGGTCAGGTATTCATTGATCACGATGACCCCGAACTTCGAGAGCAGGACCTGGGCCGGGGTGACCGGAAGGGAGACCAGAAGCTCGAGGTCGCGGGAAAAATAGAAAGCCGAAAGGACGTAGTAGAAGCCGAAGACGAGGATCAGGAACTGCCCGGCCAGCAGGCCGAACGTCAGAAGGGCTTCCTGCTGGCCGAGGGGGGACAGCAGGCCGTACATGAAGCGGATGCCCTTCAGGTAGAAGACAAGGACGGGGGCCAGTCCGGCGACGCCCAGACCGATCATGGGGATGAGCCAGAGGTCCCGCTTGTTCTCCAGGAGATGCTTCGGGCGGAGCAGGGATAATCCGAAGTTGACCCGAAGGCCGACCCGGATGAGGCGGAAGAGCTTCTTCATCTCTCGGTCAGCTCCAAAAATATCTTTTCGAGCGACTGGTCCTCCCGGTCGCGGGCCCGCAGCTCTTCCATGGTCCCGTGGGCGATGAGCCGGCCCTTGTGAATGATGCCGATGCGGTCGCAGAGCTTCTCGGCGACCTCCATGATGTGGGTGGAGAAGAAGAGCGTCCCGCCCCCGTCGCAATGGGTCCGCATCATGGCCTTCATGTGGTGGGCCGAGCGGGCGTCCAGGCCGACCATGGGCTCGTCCAGGATCATCACCTTGGGGGCCGGGAGGAGGGCGGCGATCAAGACGATCTTCTGCCGCATGCCGTGGGAGTAGCTTTGAATCGGAGCGGCCACGGCCTCGGCCAACTCGAAAATTTCGAGCCACTTCTCGATCCGGCGGAGACGGTCGGCCTTGGGCACGCCGTAGACATCACCGATGAAGTTGAGGTATTCCAGCCCGGTCAGCCGCTCGTAGATGGCCGGAGTGTCCGGCACATACGTCGTCACGGCCTTGGCTGCGACCGGGTTTCGGCGGTTGTCGATCCCGTCGACGAGGATTGTCCCGGCGTCGGGCCGAAGAAGTCCGACGATCAGCTTGATGGTGGTGGTCTTCCCCGCCCCGTTCGGCCCGAGAAAGCCGAAGATTTCCCCCGGCCGGACGGTCAAGGTCAGGTCGTCGACGGCCTTGACCCGGCCTTTGTTGTAGCTCTTGGAAACGTTTTGCAGCTCGATCATGGATGTGCTCCGGAAGTCATGCAGGCTCTATGATAATCCATACGAAGCCGGACGCAATCGGTTTTTTTTCGGAGGGGGAATACCCCCGCGGCCCGGATTCGGGTAGAATAACGCCGAGAGAGAACGTCCGCCGGAACAAGGGAGCGGAAGAGTGAAGACAAAACCGTTGCTCAACATCAAGTCGCTGAAAGAACAAGTCTACGAGTTCCTTCGGGAGGCGATGCACCGGGGCGAGATCCGGCCCGGGGCGGTCATCGACATGGAGGAGACGTCGGCCCGCCTGGGGGTCAGCAAGACGCCGCTTCGGGACGCCCTCCTCCAGCTGGAAATGGAGGGCTTCGTGGCCATCCTGCCGCGGCGAAAAGTCGTGGTCAATGTCCTCAGCCTGGATGACATCAAGAATTCCTACGAGATCATCGGGGCGTTGGAGAGCACCGCCCTGCTCCGGTCGTTCGACCTCCTGTCCGAAGCGGACATCGCTCACATGCGCCGCCTGAACGCCGAAATGCGCGAGGCGATCGACCGGGACGACTTCGACCTGTATTACGCCCGCAACCTCGCGTTCCACGAAGTCTTCCTGTCCCGCTGCGGGAACGAAAACCTCCGCAAGATCATCCACAACATGAAGCGCCGGCTGTACGATTTCCCCCGCCAGCAGGGCTTCGTCAAGGAGTGGGAGCAGGCTTCCATCGGGGAGCATTCCGCCCTCGTCGACTTGATCGCCTCCGGGAACAAGGAGGCGGCCGCGGCTCATATCCGCGACACCCACTGGTCCTATTCCATCCAGGAACAGTACATCGCCCGTTATTATCAGAAAGCCGCGTCGATCCTCAAAAGTTGAGCGCCATGAGTATTCACCGTTTCATCCGTCTTTTCCTTGTCCTCGTTCTCCTGGGCTCGGCGGCCGGGTGCGCCCTCTACCGACTGGAAAAGGACCTCCCCGCCTCTTACGCCGCCTTCCTCAGCGAGGTCCGCTACTTGATCACCTCGGCTGAGCGCAAGGCCTTTCTTTCCACCCCCGACAGCGGCAAGGACAAGTTCATCCAGGAGTTCTGGACCCGGCGGGATCCCGACGCGTTCACTCCGGAAAACGAGCTGCGGACCGAATATTATGCCCGCATCTCCCAGGCCGACCAGTTGTTTAAAACGGACATCCCCGAGGGCTGGTTGTCGGAACGGGGCCGGATTTATATCCTGTACGGGCAGCCCACGGAGCGGAGACAGATCACAGGGAGGCTCACCCAGGAATCGGTGACCGCCGGACAAGTCGAGATCTGGTCTTATGGCGGCTTTGAGCTGACCTTCCGCGACGCCAAGGGAACGGGGTCTTACCGGCTGGAAACCCTCGACCTCGGCCCGATCGAAGATTTGAACCTGGCCCGGTATGGTGTCTCTCCACAGCGGGGGAATTCTCGGAGTCCGGTGTTCGCCGGCCGGCAGGTTTCCAAGGCCCGTCCGTCCCTCGACTTCACCCTCGAACTTCAGGATGCCGGCCGGACCGATGAGCGGCGTTCCGCCCTGGTCCGTCTGGAAATCCCTCTTCCGCTGATCTGGTTTCGGTCCGAAAACGGCCGGTTTCTGACGACATTCGATGTCGCCGTTCGGGTCCGGGATTCCCAAAAAGGCGTGGTCTGGGAGAAAGACATCGGCGTCGACGCGGACTACGACATGCGCGACTTTTCGGCCCGCAGCCGCGAGCGCCACGTCATCGAGATCCCGATTCTGATTGAAGGGGCCGAAATCCTGGCCCGGTTGGCCGAGGCTCCCGGAACCCTGGCCGTCCGCCTGACGAACCGGACGGGCTCCGAATCGGTCGAAAAAACGATCGAGTTGAAGTAACCCGGGGAACAGCCCGTCAGAAATCCAACCGGATCCCCAGCCTGAACTGGCGGGCGCCGTATAGCCTGACGACCCGTCCGGATTCGTTGGTGACCGTATATGTGCCCGGCGAATTCCGCCAGTCGATGACTCCGGCCGCATCAGCCGAAATCGTTTGGGAATTCCAGCCGGCTGCGTTGAATACGGCGGCCGTCACGCTCAGCTTGGCGTCCTTTTTCAGGGCGAAGCTCTTCTCCAGGTACAGGTCGAGGCAGGAAATCGCCGGCGCCCGTCGGGTTCCCCAAGGCTCGGCGTAGACGGTCACGTAGGGTTCGGCCGTCCCATACCCCATGTACCCGGCCGGGAAGTAGACGGAAACCGTGCGGGCCCACGGCGCCCCGGAATAGAATTGGAAGTAGGCCCCGAGCGAGATGTTGAACGGAAAAACATACAGGGCCTGGACCTTGGCTTGGAGCGGCCGGTCATAGGCTAGGGGGCCTTCGGTGTTGATCAGGGAGTTCGGGCTGTTGAAGAGGTCGGTCCGGTAGAGACGCCCGGGGGCGGCGAAGTCGGCGTTTCCCCGCAGCGAGCTGAGCGTCACGGAGCCGTTGAGCATCCAGTTGTCGGCCAGCCTTTTCTCCAGGGTCAGAGTCGCGCTTCGGTACTTCCTGTAACCGTCGGGTCTGTTGGCCGCCTTCCAAGCGGGCGTCGGGCGGTCGGCCCGCAAGCCGTAAACCGTGAGCGACTTGTCGTCCTGGGTTCCGAACAGGCCATCGTATCCGGGGTCGGTGACTGTCAGCGGCAGCCAGATCCGGCCGACATCGTCGACAGCCAGGGGGTCGCTTCCATTGGCGGTGTCGATGTCCTCGAGGATGTTCGAGGTCTTCCGGTAGGTGATACGGAGGCCCAGGCGAAGGTTCCGTGCGGCTTCAATATCAAAAGCGCCGGAAAGCTCGTCGACCCGGGGCGGCGTCGCATCGGTGTAATAATCCAGGCTTTCGGTCTGAAGCCGGAAGGACAGGAGGGAATATTCGTCCGTTCCGGGCAGGTCCATCAGCGCATCGCCGTTGAGGTCGCGCCAGACGAAGGCCAGGGTCTGGGGTTCGAAGATCTGGCCCTGGTCGTAGCCGGAAACCCAGAGAGGCTCATGGGACCGGGCGAACGAGAGCTTGACCGCCGCCCGGCCGTTACCGAACAGATCGAAGGTCAGTCCGGCCCGGGGAGACAGGGTGATGAACGAAACAGAGCGCCGGAAGGCCGACGAAACCGAGCTCAGAGGAGAGAGCGTCCCCTGCTCGGCCAGGTCTTCGTCGAGGGCGGCCAGGAACTCGGACCCGCTCACGTCCGGGCTGAGAACGGCCGGCTCGTATGTCGTGAAAGAGAGGTTCCGGTATTGAGAAGGAAGGGTCAGGGTCTGGAAATCGAAGCGGAGACCCACGTTGAAGGATAAGCGCTTCTTAGTCAGGGTATCCTGGACGAAGGCGGAGACTTTACGGGTCTGCTCATTGACATCCCAGACGTCGGCTTCGTTCGGGGCCGGGATGATTTCCAGGCGGCCCTGGGAGATCCCGTCGTAATAATAGGGATTTCGGGCGGCGTAATCATACCAGTAGTCGTTGAAGGGATTGGCCCGGTACCAGTCGCGGTGGGCGTCGGCCTGGACGTATTCGAGGCCCAGCCTGAATTCGTGGTCGGCCCCGATCAGGTCCTCGCGGAAATGAGTCAGGGCGGCCGACGCTCCCAGGGTTTGGTTTTTCGAGACGAGGTTGTAATCCGGAGAACCCCACCAGACCTGCCGGGATGCATCATACACGCCCGAAGCCCCCTCCTCGGTCCGCGATTTCAAGGAAAACCTGTGGGAGACGAGAAACGCATGCAGGTCGGCTTGGGTGTTTTGGTTAACGGTGATGTTGAAGTTGTGGGTCGTGGCCATGGCGTTTTCCGGGTTCCGCTCGGGAATCCGGTCTGAGGCGGCGTTGTCGGCGACCGCCTCGAAGTCGTAAGGCTGGCGGGCGCTCTGGAAATGGAACAGGCCGGAGTATTTGATCGTGTCCGTCGCCTTGATGGTCAGTCGGCCGAACCCGGTCCATTGCCGCTGGTCGAGGTTGAAGGAGTCCGTTTCCGGAAGCCCCAGTCCGGCCAGACGTTTCTCCGGGGAGTAAGGGTTGGCGATCGACGAGGACAGCCAGCGGCCGGCTAAGTAAATCCAGGCCCGGTCTTCCATCAGAGACCCCCCAAGGTGGAACGAAAGATCCCGGAGTCCTTCGTACCGGTCGGGGGGTTGGGTCCTGAGCGTTCCGGAGGGGTCGGCCTCGGGCTTCTGGGCCAGGGAGCCGCCCGTCGCATAGTACGAGAGTCCGCCGTCAAACGCGTTGCCGCCGCGGTGGGTGATGATCTGGAGTTGGGCCCCGTCGGCGGTATTCGCCGCCGCCTGTTTTCCGGCGGTCAGGGAGACGACTTCGGCGATCGCGTCCTCCATCGGATGGATGACGGGAATTCCGGTGACCGGGTCGTTGATCGGGGCGCCCTCCAGGAACACGGACTGGCTTTGGGGAGAGCTTCCATTGACGGAGACGAAGCGCCGATCCCCGGCCAGGTCGGGAACCGCGCCCGAGATCAGGGTCCAGAAGGCGTATAATTCCCGGGCCAGGGGGACTCCGGTGAAGGCGTCGGGCCCGAATACGGCCGTATGTGTCGTGTTTCGGGTGTCGATGATCTGGTCCAAGGCGGCGACGGCGACTTCTTCGTCCACGGCGGTTTCCTCCAGCCTGACGTGGATCTGGGTCGCACGGCCGGACCGGACCGCAAGACCGCTCTGAAGCTGAATCTTGAAGCCGGGCATTTCAATCCGGATCTCGTAGACGCCCGGGGCCAGCAGAGGAAAGAAGAACTGGCCGGTGGCCGAGGTGACGTGGCTGTTCATCCCCATCAGGTTGACCCCCATCAGGGCCACCGAGGCGCCAGGGAGAGGATTCCCGTCCAGGTCGGTGACTCGCCCGTATATCGTCCCCGATTCGATGCCGGGGGCGGCGGCGGGAACGGCCGGGACGGCGAGGATAAGGAGAATAAGCATGAAAAGGGGCATCTTTTTCATCGGTGGTCACCTTTCTTGAAACCGCAAGGATTCGATTTTAAAGGACATCCGACTTTAATGCAAATTTAATACTTCGGGAAGGGGGATTTCGATGCGGGGCATTGGATGGGAACTTCGCTTCGTCCCGGGAGGGTCAGGCCTTGCGGCCGAGGATGGAATAATTCGGGGGAGCGAAGAGCAGGGCGTTCAGCTTATCGATATCCCGGTTGAGAATCGCCGCCGCTTCATCGACCGCGGGGACGGCGGCGAGCTTTTCCTCCGTCGCCTCGCGGCCCCAGCGGACGGCGACGGAACCGAATCCGGCGGTCTCCAGAAGGAACTGGAGGGCGAGGGGGTGGACCGGGAAACGATGGGTGAAATCGAGGAAATAAATGTGAACCAGGGCGAAGACCGAGAGGGGATTTACCGTTTCCAGGAGCAAGCGTCCGCCGGGGCGAAGCTTGGCATAAGCCAATTCGACCAATCGCCGAAGGCCGGGCGGGGTTAAATGCTCGATGACCTGGGAGGAGAAGATGCCGTCGAGGGAAGAGTCGGGTCTGGCGGCTAAACGTTCGACCAGGTCGCCCTGTTCGGCGGTCAATCCCTTGTCACGGCAGGAGGAGATCATCCCGCCGTTGCTGTCGACTCCTTCGGCCAGAAAACCCTTCCCGGCCAGGAGCTCGAGAAATTCGCCCCGGCCGCAGCCCAGGTCGAGGATGCGGCCGCCCTCCGGGAAATCGTCCAGGAAGGCCTTTTGCTGGCCGCGGATGTCCTCGGCCGACCCGCGGAAGCGGTTTTCGAACCGGAGGTAATGTTCCTCCTCGAGGGTCTCGACGAACCGGTCGACCAGGGGAGGGGTCGGTAGGCGTTTTTCTTCGAGAGAAGCTTGAAGGCGGCCCAACTGGTCCCGAAGGCCGGCGAACGCCTTGAGCACGGCCGCGGCGTCCTCGCAGGTCTGCGAGTGGCGGTCGATGCGCCATTCCATGCTTTTAAAAATGATCCCGACGTGATTGTTGTGCTCGGCGTCCCAGAGCTTGTCCCGGGCGTCGGAAAGGGCGTCTTGCGTTTCCGCCTGCCGGACCAGGGCCTCGGCCAGGGAGGAGACGACGCCCGCCAGCTCGATCAAACCGGACCGAAGATCTTCCGCTTCGTTTCGCGCGGAACTGGAGAAAAGCTTCCGGGACGCCGGTGGGTCCGGCTCGGCCAGGCGGCCGAGCAGGGGGCGGAGCGACTCGGACAGCTTTTTGATCTCGTCGATGGACCGGCGGAGTTCGCCTTCAGCGGTCCGGCGGTCGCGTCCGAGCTTTTCGATCGTCCGTTGCATCGGAACCGGAAGGTCAAGCGGCCGGGGGCGGGGTTTGATCCTTCGTAGAATCCTTCTCGGCGTCCTTTTCCTTGGAGACCGAGCCCTTGAAGTTCTTGATGCTTTCGCCGAGCGATTTTCCCAGCTCGGGGAGCTTTTTCGCGCCGAAGATGATGATGACGAGAAGCAGGACGAGCACCAACTCCTGCGGACCGAGCGTGCCGAAGAGAAACATGGCGGCCTCCTTGGATTGAACCATCATGAACTTACCCGGATAAGGCTCAAAAGTCAATTTGACATCCCTGAAACCGGGTGAGAAGATTGGCTTCCGCAATGATCATTCATTTCCCCGACAAGGAGCCCTCATGATTCCTCGACGCGAATTTTTAAAAATCGGCGGCCTGACCCTGACCGTTCCGGCGTTTGCCCGGGGGATCTTCGCCGAAGCGAACCCGTCCCGGCAGGCCGTCCGAAGCCTCACGGCCGGGATCAAGCCCCTTGAACCCGCGGATTTCGAAGAGAGGCGCGAGCGGGCCGGCCGGCTGATGGCCGCCCACGGGCTGGACGCGGTTTTTGTCTCCGGCGAAGTCAACCTCGTTTATTTCACCGCGGTCAATTGGTGGACGAGCGAGCGGACGTTCGGAGCGGTCCTCAACAAGAAAGGCGCCCCGGTCTGGGTCTGTCCGGCCTTCGAGCTGGAGCGGGCCAGGGAACTTGTCCCCGCCGGCCAGGAAATCCGGACCTGGGAGGAGCATGAAAGCCCCTACGCCCTGATCGGCGGGATCATGAAGGACCTCGGCGGACGCCGCCTCGGCCTTTCCCCGAACACGAGGGCCTTCCAGGTTTATGGTTTGAAGCGGGACGCGCCCGGGGTCGAGGCGTTCGACGGCGCTCCCGTGACCGACGGTTGCCGGGGAAGGAAAACGGCCAAGGAAATCGCCTACATGGACCTGGCGGCCAAGATCACCAATCTGGCTTACCGGAAGGCTTTTGACCAGCTTCGGGAAGGAATGACTCCGCGCGACCTTTCGGCCTTGATTTCGGCCGCCCATGCGGAACTCGGCGCCTCGGGGAGCGGCGGCCCGCAGTTCGGCCCAAACACGTCCTTCCCCCACGGGTCCCGCGTCCCCCGGACGCTGGCCGAGGGGACGGTGGTGATGGTCGACGGCGGATGCAGCGTGGAGGGATACCGCTCCGACGTCACCCGGACCGTTGTTTTCAGAAAACCGACGGATAAAATGATCCGGGTCTGGGAGATCGTCAAAAAGGCCCAGACGGCGGCTCTCAAAGCCTGCCGTCCCGGGGCGGCCTGCGAGGACGTCGACGCGGCGGCCCGCAAGGTCATCGACGAGGCCGGTTTCGGGCCCGGGTACAAGCACTTCGCCCACCGGCTCGGCCACGGCATCGGCCTGGAAGGCCACGAGTACCCCTACCTGGTCAAGGGGAACAAGCTGAAAATGGAGCCGGGCATGACGTTCAGCAACGAGCCGGGGATCTACATCTACGGCGAGTTCGGGATCCGCCACGAGGACTGCATGGTCGTGACCGAGGACGGGGCCCGTTACCTGGGCGGAATGGAAGCCGTATCGATCGACAAACCCTTCGCGGACCGATAGGCGCGGGCGCCCTGCCCGCACAATTTGGAAGAGAGCCGTAAATTATTTTATTATCTTACACAAAACAAAAGAAATGTAAGAGTTTTTGAATATGTAAGAATGATCCTGGATTGAAGAATCGCGGAAATTAATTATTCCAAGGAGTGAAACATCGGGGGCGTCTCTGCGTACTTACGGGCGAAGACAATGATCGGTAAGGAGACGCGCATGTTGAAAAAGATAGTCCTCGTTTCATTCGCCCTCTGGCTCGTCCTGGCGGTGTCCGTCCCGGTGCAGGCCGTCACTTTGCCTGAAACCGTCGTTCCGGACGGCGTCCGCTGGATCGCCCACCTGGACATGGAACAATTCGTTTCCACCCATCTGTTCAAGCTTCTGGACGCGGATGGGCGGCTGCAAATCCGGGACAAGGACATCACTCGGATGCTGAAGCTCGACCTGTACAAGGACATCACCGGCTTGACTGTGTTCGGCTTCGGTCCCGGGGGGAAACGGGCCGTTTTTCTGGCCGCCGGGCGCTTCGATAAAAAACGGCTCCTGACGTTGCTCGACCTCTCCGACGACCA
>JAFGEN010000204.1 GCA_016931595.1 Candidatus Aminicenantota bacterium
AAAAATGACGTAAACGTAACATAATAAATAAATAAAAAAGGGTTTTCAAATCATTCGAAATATGTTCAATAAATGGTCTGGCCCTGGTTGCTCACGATTCGGCTTTCAGACCCTTGACATAAGGTGCGGTGTCGTTTAAGATAAGCGCCTTAATTCCTGCGCAAGGTGAGACTATGAAGCCCTCGTTTAATCCCAATAATCGGAAGCGCAAGAAAGCGCATGGTTTTCTTGTTCGGATGAGCTCGGCCGGCGGCCGGAACGTGATCAAGAGACGCCGGGCGAAAGGGCGCAAACGTCTCGCGGCTGAATGAGCGATTCCTACGGACCTCGCGAGAGGATCCGAAAAAAATCGGATTTCCAGGCGCTTTATCGAAAGGGCCGGAGTTTTCGGAGCCGATTCTTCACGGTCGTATATCTTTTGAACGATCGGGGATATCCGCGGATGTCCGCCGTCTCCAGCCGGAAGGTGGGAGACGCTGTGAGAAGAAATCGGGCTCGCCGGCGCGCCCGTGAGCTTTTTCGCCGGAACAAGGATTTACTGAATACGTCCATGGATATGCTGATCATAACCCGCGCGGATATGGTTGAGGCTCCCTGGGCCGCCCTCCGGGATCAGTACCTGGCTTTTCTCGCCTCTCTTCGCCGGGAGGCGCCGGCCCGATGAAACGCTTCGCCCTGGTTCTCCTCCGTCTTTATAAAATGCTCATTTCTCCCCTGTTGGGGACGCATTGCCGGTATTACCCGACCTGCGCGGATTACACCGCCCAAGCCATCGATCAGTATGGTTTTCTCCGCGGGGGCTGGTTTGGCCTCAAGCGGATCCTCCGGTGCCACCCCTTCCATCCCGGAGGCTTCGACCCTTTACCCTGAGAGGATCACTGATATGGATACCAAACGGATTATTCTCGCGATCATCCTTTCTCTCGGCGTCCTCCTTCTTTGGCAGTATGTCTTCGTCCCGAAAAATCCGGGGCCTGGGGCTGTTCCCCCGGTTTCGGAGTCGACCGCTTTGCCGGTTTCTCCGGCGGCTCAGGATAAAAGCGGCGAAACGCCGGCCCAACCGGAGCCGGCCCGGACGACCGAAGAGGGAGCGATGGCCGTATCCGAAGCAGTAACCGCGGCCTCCGAAGAGCGGATCACAGTGTCCACCCCGCTTTATACCGCCCGGTTGACCAACAAAGGCGGCGTGCTGACCAGTTGGAGGCTTCTCCGCCATCTGAACTCGGAGAAGGAGGCCCTTGAACTCATTCCGGCCGCGGCCGCCGAGGCCGGGATTCTTCCCTTCGCCCTCCTCGAGGATTCCGACCCCACCCGGGCGACTCTCGAAAGTCTTCGGACCAGCCCTTTGAACGTCTCTCTGTACAAGGCGGAGGGAGGGAACCTGAACCTCAAAGAGGGTCAAAAAGGGACTCTCCGCTTCCATTACGCCGACGGCCTGGGGCTTGAAGTCGAGAAGGCGTTCACCTTCATCGGCGGCCGGTACGAGGTGGAGACGGCCGTCTCCGTCCGGCGCGATGGGCGTCCCGTCGATTATCGTATTCTTTGGGGGCCCGGCGTCGGGAATCCCTCGGAGGCCGAACTCAAGCAGCGCTACGGCGGGGGGCCGGGCGTATCCCTGATGGCCGGAGGCAAGCTTTACCGCGTCGATGAACGAAAATATAAGCCCGAGGCCAGCCTCTACAACTACATCAGCTGGTCGGCCTACGACGATAATTATTTTGCGACGATCTTCATCCCCGAAACGGCGACCGGCTCGGCCGCGTTCCTCCGTTTTGAAAACGGCAAGACCCCCTTCTTCTTCCTGGCTGCTTCGGCCCCGCGGACCGTCTTCGTCGGCCCGAAGGAAATCGACGTTCTTAAAGCCCTGGGTTCCGATACCCGGAAGGTCATCCGCTATGGGATGTTCGGCTTCATCACCGAGATCCTGTTCGCCGGTCTCCAAGCGGTCCACAAGGTGATCCCCAACTGGGGATTCTCCATCATCGTCCTGACGATCCTGATCAAGATCTTGTTCTTCCCTCTGACATACAGCAGCAGCAAGTCGATGGCAAAAATGGCTGAAATCCAGCCCAAGATCAAAGCCCTTCGGTCCAAGTACAAGAAATCCAAGACCGACATCCAGCAGCGCCGGCAGATGAACGAGGAGATGATGAAGCTCTACAAGGAGCACGGCATCAACCCGGCCGGCGGCTGCCTGCCGCTTCTCATCCAGCTGCCGGTTTTCTGGGGCTTCTTCCGGATGCTCTCGATGGGCATCGAGCTGCGCCACAGTCCCTGGATTTTCTGGATCAAGGACCTTTCGGTCCATGACCCGACATATATCACCCCCATTCTCATGGGGGCGACCCAATTCATCAGCCAGAAGATGACCCCGACGTCGGCCGACCCGGCCCAGGCCAAGATGATGCTGCTCATGCCGGTCGTGATGACCCTCTTCTTCCTCAACTTCCAGAGCGGCCTGGTCCTCTACTGGCTGACATCAAACGTCCTTCAGATCGGCCAGCAGGCCCTGATGAACAAGCTGATGCGCAAACATAAGGGTGAATCCCATGGAAAACCAAGAAAAAAGTGACGTTGAGCCCGTCGTCGAACCGGCCGTCGAGGAAGTCCCCGAATTCAAGGGAAAGAACCTCGAAGACGCCATTCTCCACGCCGAGCACCGGCTCAAGGTCCCCCGGACGGAGTTCGAATACGAGGTTGTCACCGAAAAAACACGCCTCTTCGGCCTCGGCAAGGAAGTCGTCATTCGGGCCAAGATAAAAAAGGCCGGAATGTCCGGCGACCTGACGGTTTTTCTCGACCGCCTGATGGACGTTTTCCCCCTGGAGCTGACCTACGAAATCAAGTCCAAGGACGAGATCAGTTTCGTCATCTTCGGCGGGGCGGACAAGCAGCTTCTTCTCTGGAAAGACGGGGCACTGCTCCTGGCCCTCCAGCACCTTCTCAACAAGATTACCGACAAGAAAGTCCAGGTGGATTGCGAATTTTTCCGAAAACGCAAGGAAAAATCCCTTCGGGACTACACCCTCGAGGTGGCTCGACGGGTTTCCGATTCCGGCCGGAATGAGATCCTCGACCTCATGAACCCCTACGAGCGGCGGATCGTCCATATTGCCGCCAACCAGGTTCCCGGAATCACCAGCGAAAGCCTGGGCGAGGGATTCTTGAAACGGGTCAAAATCTTCCCGGTGAACCGGCGTCCCCGCTGAGGCGGGCCGCCTGGCCACGGAGCAGCCGTCCCGTGTCCGAACGTCTCCAGGGCGGAACAATCGTCGCCGTATCCACGCCCTCCGGCTGCGGTGGGGTCGGGATTGTTCGGCTGAGCGGACCGAATGCCTTGGACATTTCCCTCGCGATTTTCCGTCCAAAGAAGAACGCGACGAACATTCCCCCGGGCCGGGCGGTCTTCGGCGTAGTCGCCGATCCCGAAGACGGCCGGCCGTTTGATGAAGGATTCCTCCTCTATTTCCGAGCTCCCCGCTCTTACACCGGCGAAGACGTCGTCGAGCTCGATCTTCACGGAAGCCCGGTTCTTCTGGATGAAGTCGTACGGTTAGCCGTTAAGCAGGGAGCGCGCCCGGCGGAGCCGGGGGAATTCACCCTTCGGGCGTTTCTTGCGGGCCGGATCGACGTCCTTCAGGCCGAGGCGGTCGATGACTTGATCCGGGCCACATCGCTTCTTCAGGCCAAGTCAGCGTTCCGGGGAGTCGAAGGAGCTCTCTCGCGGAAAATCGCCTTCCTTCGCCGGGAGGTCATTTCGCTTTCGGCGGAAATCGAAGCGGAAATCGAGTTTCCAGAGGAAAACCTCCCGTCTTCTCCCGACCGTTACGTTGAAAAAATAGACCGCATCCATTCGGAAACGGCTGGCCTGATCGAAAGCTACCATCGGGGTCGGTTCCTTTCCCGCGGAGTCACAATTGCTCTTGTCGGGCGGACAAATTCCGGCAAATCAACTCTTTTCAATAACTTACTAAAAGAGGAACGTGCGATCGTCACTCCTTTTGCAGGGACGACGCGTGATTTTCTCAGGGAACGATTCAGGTTGAAGGATGCGTCTTTCAACCTGATCGACATGGCCGGGCTGGGGCGGCCCGGGTCTCCGGTCGAGCGGGAAGGGATTGAGCGGGGGATAAAAATTGCGGCCGAGGCCGATGGCCTTCTCTTCCTTCTGGACGGCAGCCGGGAAATGACCCAGTCGGACCGGAAGATGATCCTGTCCTACCGGGATCGAAAAGTCATCTTGATCGTCAACAAAGCCGACCTCGGGAAAAAGATCCGGGCCGCGGCGCTTCGGCGTCTTTGCCCGGGATTCCCCATCGTCTCTGTCTCGGCTTTGAAGGGCACGGGTATCGGGGATCTTCGGGAATTGATCTACCGGACGTTTCGTCCTCTTGAAGCGGCGGAAGACCTCGTCGTCTTTCGAAAAAGGGATCGGTTGTTTCTGGAGGAAATGTCCGCGCATCTCCTCCAAGCAAAAAAAAACCTTCTCTTTGGGGAACCGATCGAGACGGTTGCCGAGGAAGCCCGGGAAATTGTTTCGGTCATCGCCCGGATGACCGGCGAGATCCGCCCTGACGATATCCTCAACGAAGTCTTTTCCCGTTTCTGCATCGGGAAATGACCCGCGATATTTGGTTCCCCTTCAACCCCACCCACACAATCTGGAAGAGAACCAGATGGTTTGACCTGCGCCCGTTTTGACTCGTGATTAATCGGGGACGCTCTCTTCCATGTTGTATGGGTAGAAAAGGGAATGAATGGCGGCCGGAGCGAACATCGTCCGGATTAGGCTTTTCTCGATGCCGGGCATTGCCGTCCTCCATGAGCCTTGCGATTCAGGACTGCTTGGGAAGCCGGACCTATTGGAGAGAAACCCTTTTCTGGGTTTCTCTCCAACGTTCGCTGCGCTCTCTGCCTCTCATCCAAGGTGACAGCACTCCATGACCAATGCCAGCGCTGACACACACCACGCCCCCAATTGCATCTTTCCCTAAGAGAAGCCGGCAAGGCCATGCTAAGCCAATCGAGAAAAGCCGTGACCCTTGTCGACAAAGTCGACGCAGGGCCTGCCAGGGCTTAGGAGATCCGGACGCGTGAGCAGAGGCCGCCATTTATCCGTTTATCCTACCCCATCCAAAGTGGAAGAGAACCATCGGGTATAATTCCGCTATAATATGGGACAAGATGTCCCAGGAATCCTATGATGTCGTAATCGTCGGCGCCGGGCATGCCGGCTGTGAAGCCGCCGCGGCCGCGGCGACCATGGGGGCTTCGGTCTGCCTGGTCACGATGCATTTCGAGACGATCGCCCAAATGTCCTGCAATCCCGCGATCGGAGGCCTGGCCAAGGGCCAGCTCGTCAGGGAGATCGATGCCCTGGGCGGAATCATGGGTTTGCTGGCCGACGAAACCGGAATCCACTTCAGGCTCCTCAATAGAAGCCGGGGAGCGGCCGTTCAGGCGCCTCGAGCCCAGTCAGATAAAGCCCTCTATCGTTTGGCGATGAAAACGCGCCTCGAACAAATCCCGGGACTCACTCTTTTTCAGGGGATCGTAACCGGTCTCTCCGTCGAAAAAGGAATCGTCAAAGGTGTGTCCGTAAGCGACGGTCATTCAATTCGAGCCAAAACGGTTATCCTTACGCCGGGAACGTTCCTCAACGGGCTTATTCATATCGGTCTCTCCAACTATCCGGCCGGCCGGGCCAATGAACCCCCCGCTCCCGAGCTTGGCCGGGAATTGATGCGAATCGGCCTGAAGATGTTTCGATTGAAGACCGGGACGCCGATGCGACTCGACCGGAAAACAATCGACTGGACGGCCTTTAAGCCCCAGCCCGGGGACGATGACCCCGTTCCCTTTTCTTTCAAGACGAAAAAACGGCTTCAAAACAAAGTGACATGTTTTCTGGGATACACCAACGAAAAAACCCACAAGGTCATTCTCCGCGACTTGGACAAGTCCCCTCTTTTCAGCGGACGAATTCAGGGTTTGGGCCCAAGGTATTGTCCGTCGATCGAAGATAAAGTCGTCAATTTCAGCCACCATCCACGGCACCAGTTCTTTCTCGAGCCGGAGGGCATCGATACCGTCGAGGTTTATGTCAACGGCCTTTCTTCGAGCCTCCCCTATGAGACGCAGCGGGACATCCTGAAAACCATCCCCGGCCTGGATCAGGCGGCGATTCTCCGTCCGGCCTATGGGATCGAATATGACGCCGTCTCGCCGACGCAGCTTTGGCCGACGCTGGAGACCCGCTCGGTCTCGGGCCTTTATCTTGCCGGGCAAATCAACGGCACATCGGGTTACGAAGAGGCCGCCGCTCAAGGCCTCATGGCCGGCGTCAATGCCGTCTTGAAAATCCGAAAAAAGAAACCGTTTGTCCTGAGGCGGGATGAAGCTTATATCGGGGTGCTTATCGATGATTTGATTTCCAAAGGAGTGGAGGAGCCCTATCGTTTGTTCACCTCGAGGGCGGAACATCGCCTCCATCTTCGAATCGATAACGCCGATGCCCGGCTTTCAAAGTACGGGCGCGATTTAGGGCTTCTTCGAGAGGCTGATTATTCGGATTATTTGGAAAAGGAAAGCCGCCTTTCATCCGCTCTGGCTTACCTCGAAAAGACGAAAATCGCTCCGGACGGGACGGACCGGATTTCCCTCAAAGAATTCCTCCGGCGTCCCAATATCGGATTTGAGAATATGTTAGAATACGGGCCGATGCCCGAGATCCTATCCGGTGAGGAAATCCGCCGCCTTACGGCCGAAGTCAAGTACGAGGGGTATCTGAAGAAGCAAGCAGTCGAAGTCGCCCGTATCCGGAAAATGGACGGGATGAAGATTCCGGCCGGATTCGAGGCGGCCGGGATTTGCGGGCTGGGCCGGGAAGCGGTCGAAAAGATAGCGAAACATAAACCGAAAACCATGGGGGAGATGAAAAAAATCCCGGGTTTGACTCCTACGGACGTTCTGAGCGTCTTTTTCCATATATCAGCCGGGAATGTTCCACGTGGAACATCGGCTCAAAGGACGTGCTCTGAAGATGAGTAGAGTCATTGCTGTCGCCAATCAGAAAGGCGGGGTCGGGAAGACCACAACCTCGATCAATCTTGCCGCCGCCCTCGCTTTTAAAAAGGAAAGGGTTCTGTTGATCGATTTCGACCCCCAGGGCATGGCTTCGGCCGGTCTGGGAAGATACAAGGAGCCGAATAAAGGGATATATGAAGCGATGATGGGCGGCCGGGATATCATGGACTGTATCTTCGGGACGGAAATGGATAATTTATATCTCTGTCCCTGCTCGACCGAGCTTTCCGGAGTGGAAGCGGAACTCTTCAACACCGAAATCAGGGAAAAGAAGCTGAAGGATGCCCTGGCGAAGGCCGATTCCAAGTTCCATTTTATCATTATCGATTGCCCGCCTTCCCTAGGATTCCTGACCATCAACGCCCTTTCGGCCGCGGATTCGGTCCTGATTCCCGTTCAAACCGAATTTTTCTGCATGGAGGGGATCCCTGATCTTCTCAATACTCTGAACGAAGTCCGGACCTACTTCAATCCCAGCCTGAAAATCCAGGGCGTGGTCCTGACGATGTACGACGACCGGACGAATCTCTCTAAACAGGTCGCAGAAGAAGTCAGAAAATCATTGAAAGAACTCGTTTACCGGACCATCATTCCGAGAAGCGTCAGGCTGGCCGAGGCGCCCTCCTTCGGCAAACCGGTGATTCTCTATGATCCGAGGTCGCGGGGCGCGGAAGCATACATATCCCTGGCGCAGGAGATACTGGCAAGATGAAAAAAGCTCTCGGCAAAGGAATCAAAGCCTTCATTCCCGAGGAATACGGCATCCTCAAAGAGGAGTCTTTCACCGAAATCGACGTCGATCAGCTGGCCCCCAGCCCGTTTCAGCCCCGGTCGAAGTTCGATGAACAGGGGATTTCGGAGTTGGCCCAGTCGATCAAGGAAACCGGGATCCTTCAGCCCATTGTCGCCGTTCCGGCCGGCGGCCGGTACAACATCGTGGTGGGTGAACGGCGCTGGCGGGCCGCCCAGAAAGCCGGATTGAAGAAGGTCCCGGTCCTCATCCGGAATCTGTCCAAAGAATTGCAGATGGAAGCCTCCATCATCGAGAATCTCCAGCGTTCGGACCTCAATCCGATCGAAGTCGCCCGGTCGCTGAAGGGCTGGGTCGAAGTGATGGGCTTTTCCCAAGAGGAGGTGGCCGAAAAGGTCGGGAAAGACCGGGCCACCGTGGCCAACTTCCTCCGGCTGCTGAATCTTCCCGAGGTCGTCCAGGACATGCTCCTCCAGGATAAAATCACGATGGGGCATGCCCGGGCTCTTCTCGGCCTTGAGGATCCCAAGGCCCAAATCGAGGCGGCCCGGTGGGTCGCGGACAAGGGCCGGAGCGTCCGCGAAGTCGAGGAATTCGTCAGCCGCCGCCGTAAAACGAAACCTGCCCGGAAATCCAAGCTCGATCCGGACTTGGAAGTCCTTCAGGAAGACCTCCTCCAGCACTTGGGGGCCAAGGTCACCATTTCCGGAACCCCGAAAAAGGGGACGATCAAGATTTCGTATTTTTCTCTCGGCGAATTGAACCGCATCTATGAATTGATAAAAGGAGCGCGCCAATGAAAGACGTCAAGGAGAAAAAGCGCGAGTGGAACGAAGACAAGCTGTCCGGATTCTTCGACGACGGGACGGAGATTGTCGGAGAGCTGAAGTTCAAGGGGTCGTTCCGAATCGACGGTTTCTTCAAGGGGAAAATCAGCTCGGCCGACATGCTGATCATCGGCGAGCGGGGCCATGTCGACGCCGAGGTTCGGGTCGGCTATGCCGTCATCAACGGAGAATTCCGCGGCCAGATCTTCGGCGAGGAAAAAGTCGAAATCCACGACCGCGGGCGCGTTTTTGGAACGATCATGTCGCCCAAGTTGGTGATTGCCGAGGGGGCATACTTGGAAGCCAAGTGCCAGACGACGGATTCCGCCGCGGAAGAGACGGAGCCGAAAGCCCCTTGATCCAGCGTAAGGCCCTGGCCGTCATCCCGGTCCGGTACGGTTCGACCCGGTTTCCAGGGAAGCCCCTCGCTCCGATCGCCGGGCGGCCGATGATCCAAAGGGTGGTCGATGGCGTCCGGTCCTGCCTTCTCCTGGACCGGGTGATCGTGGCCACCGACGACGAGCGGATCCTTGGCGCGGTCCGGTCTTTCGGAGCGGAAGCGGTTATGACCTCGGCCTCGCATGCCTCGGGAACGGATCGGGTCGCCGAAGTCGCGGAGGCTCACCCTTATCCTGTCATCATCAATGTCCAGGGAGACGAACCTCTGGTCACCGGCGGGATGTTGGACGGGCTAGTGCGGGCTCTTCAGGATCCGGAAGTCCCGATGGCCAGTCTCATGGCCCGGGTGACCGACATGTCGACTTTTAATGAACCGCATCGGGTCAAGGTCGTTGTGGACGGAGCGAGAAACGCTCTCTATTTCTCCCGAGCCTCAATTCCCCACGGAGCCGCGGGAAGCTTTTTTCAGCACATCGGAATTTATGGGTACCAGAGAGAGTTCCTTCTCCATGTCCGGGACCTTCAACCGTCGCGCCTCGAGCAATGCGAGAAGCTGGAACAACTCCGCGTTCTGGAAAGCGGGTTCAAGATTCGAATGATCGAGGTCAACCGGCCGACCTTGAGCGTCGACGTTCCAGGAGATATAATCAGGGTCGAAAATTTTCTGAGAGCACAAGGCACCCATGACTAAATTTATTTTCGTAACGGGCGGAGTCCTTTCATCTCTGGGCAAAGGCATCGCCGCCGCTTCGATCGGCCGGCTTCTCGAAAGCCGGGGTTTTAAAATCACCCTTCTCAAGCTCGACCCCTATCTTAATGTCGACCCCGGAACGATGAGCCCGTACCAGCACGGCGAGGTTTATGTCACGGACGACGGGGCCGAAACAGATCTGGATCTTGGCCATTATGAGCGATTTACATCGACTCGGACGACCAAGTACCACAATTGGACGGCGGGGAAGATCTACGACCTCATCCTGCGGAAAGAACGGCGGGGAGAATATCTCGGTAAAACCGTCCAGGTCATCCCCCATGTCACCGACGAAATCCAGTGTGCCCTGAAGTCCGTCGCAGAAAACAACGACATTGTCATCGTCGAAATCGGCGGAACGGTTGGAGACATCGAAAGCCAGCCGTTCCTGGAAGCCATCCGGCAGATGAGGCTGAATCATGGGCCGGAGAACACGCTTTTCGTCCACCTGACTTATGTCCCGTATGTAAAGACGTCGGGCGAGTTGAAGACCAAGCCCACTCAGCATTCGGTCAAGGAGCTCCGAGCGATCGGAATTCAGCCCGACATCCTGCTCTGCCGGACCGACCGGAATCTCGGCCCGGACATGAAGGCGAAAATCTCGATGTTCACCAATGTTACGGAAAGGGCGGTCATCACCGCCCGGGACGTTGAAAACATCTATGAGATTCCACTCGTCTTTGCCGACGAAGGCTTGGACTTCCTTATCACGAAACAATTGGGCTTGAAGCCGAAGGTCCGGGCCCTCGGCCAGTGGAAATCCTTCGTCACCCGGATGAACAATCCCAAGGACGACGTGGAGATCGCCATTGTCGGCAAATACGCCGGCCTGGAGGATTCTTACTTGAGCCTCAAGCAGGCCTTGATCCACGGGGCCGTGGCCAATGAGCTGCGGGTCAAGATCGAGTGGATCGAAGCGGAAAACCTGGAGCGGGGGAAGCTCGAGAAAATCCTTGGGGCTAAGGACGGCATCCTGATCCCCGGAGGGTTTGGTCATCGGGGCATCGAGGGGAAGATCCGGGCGGCCGCGTTCGCCCGGGAAAAGAAGGTCCCGCTTTTCGGCATTTGTCTTGGGATGCAGTGCGCAACGATCGAATTCGCCAGAAACGTCGCCGGCCTGAAGGGGGCCAATTCAACGGAGTTCGACGAGGAGACCCCGGCCAAGATTTTCTTCAAATGGCGGGAGCTGAAGGGCGTGACCGACCTCGGAGGGACGCTCCGGCTCGGCCAGTACCTCTGCCGCATCCAGAAATCCTCCTTGGCCTATAAAATATATCGGAATGAAGAAATATGGGAGCGCCATCGCCACCGGTTCGAGTTCAACCCGGCTTTCGAAAAGCCCTTGATGGAGGCCGGTCTTCGTTTTTCGGGCAAGAATCCCGATTACGGCCTGGCCGAAATCGTCGAGCTCCCCGACCACCCTTGGTACCTCGGTTGCCAGTTCCATCCCGAGTTCAAGTCGCGGCCCCTCCGGCCGCATCCGCTTTTCAAATCGTTCATCGGAGCCTCCCATGCCCACCGCCAGGAAAAACGTTCGCGTTGACGAGCGGAACCTTGGCCCCATGGGAAGCCATGGGGCCAAGGTTCCGCTTTTTTCCGCCTTGTCCGGCGGTCCCGGCCTTTTTCTCATCGCCGGGCCGTGCGTCATCGAGAGCCGGACGAAGACCGTCGCCCTGGCTCGTCGTCTGGCGGACGTGACCGAGCGCCTGGGCATCCCGTTCATCTTCAAGGCGTCTTACGACAAGGCCAACCGGACGTCGGTCCGCTCGTTCCGAGGCCCGGGATTGAAAGCCGGCTTGGACATCCTGGCCGCGGTTCGGGAGACGGTCGGGGTCCCGGTCCTGTCCGACGTCCATGAGGCGTCGCAAGTCGAACCGGCCGCCCGCGTCCTGGACGTTCTTCAGATCCCGGCCTTCCTCTGCCGCCAGACCGACCTTGTCCTGGCCGCGGCCCGGACGGGCAAACCGGTCAACATCAAGAAAGGCCAGTTCCTCGCCCCGGACGACATGATGCACGTCGTCGAAAAAGTGCTCAGCGCGGGAAACGCCCGGATTCTCGTCACCGAGCGCGGCGCGTCGTTCGGCTATCACGACCTGGTCGTGGACATGCGCTCCATCGCCGAGATGAAAACGCTCGGCTTTCCCGTGGTCATCGACGCTTCGCACGGCGTGCAGAAGCCGGGAGGGGCGGGCGGGGCTTCCGGCGGGGAGAGGCGTTTCATTCCCGTCCTGGCCCGCGCGGCGGTGGCCGCCGGGGCCGACGGACTGTTTCTCGAAGTCCACGACGACCCGGCCCGAGCCCGCTCCGACAAGGACAATGCCTGGCCGGTGGACGAGGTCGAGCCGCTGCTCGCCGTCCTTCTTCGAATTTCCGAAGCCCTGGGAGAACGCAGATGACCCGCGACGACATCATCCAGGCGGGCCGGGACGTGCTGGCGCTCGAGGCCGCCGCGGTTTCCGCCCTGGGGGATAAAATCGGCGAATCCTTCGTCCGGGCGGTCAATCTTTTATTCCGGACGAAATCGCGGGTCATCGTCCTGGGCATGGGCAAATCGGGCCTCGTCGGACGGAAAATCGCGGCGACGCTGGCCAGCTGCGGCACGGCGGCGATGTTCGTCCATCCGGCCGAAGCGGGACACGGCGACCTGGGGATGATCCTGGAGGGCGACGTCGTGATCGCCGTTTCCTACAGCGGTGAGACGCGCGAGATCGTCGACCTCCTCGGCTACATCAAGCGTCTTGGGGTCAAGCTGATCCTGATCACCGGGGCGCCCCACTCCCGAATCGCCCGCTATTCGGACATCGTCCTGGAAGCTCGGATCGAGAAAGAGGCCGGTCCGAGCGGCCTGGTCCCCACGGCCAGTTCCACGGCCGCCCTGGCTTTGGGCGACGCCCTGGCCATCGCGGTGATGAAGCGAAAGGGATTCTCCGAACGCGAGTTCGCCTCGGTCCACCCCAAGGGAGCCCTGGGCAAGCGTCTCCTTCGGATCGAAACCTTGATGCACCGGGGACGCTCGGTTCCGCGGGTCCGGCCGGAAACGCCGATGGGCCGGGTGATCGAGGAGATGACGGCCAAGAAACTGGGCCTGACCTGCGTCGTCGACGCGGCCGGGCGCCTGGCCGGGATCATCACCGACGGGGACCTTCGCAGGACGATCGCCCGGCACCGGGAGACGATCCTGAAGCGGACCGCGGCCGAATGCATGACCGCCCATCCGCTGACCGCGGCCCGGACCGACCTGGCCGTCGAGGCCCTCAACGTCATGGAACAGAACCGGGTCACCTCGCTCGTCGTCCTCGACGCCAAGGGCAAGGTGGAGGGGGTCATCCATCTCCATGACCTCTGGCGGACGGAGATGCTGTAATGGGGAACCGCGGCCGGGCCGGCCGGGTCAGGATGATTCTGGCCGATGTCGACGGGACGCTGACCGACGGCTCCGTGACCCCGCTTCCCGAGGGCGAGGAATTGAAATCCTACAACACCAAGGACGGGCTGGGGGTCATGATCGCCCAACTGGCCGGGTTGAAAGTCGGCCTCATCACCGGAAAAAGTTCGAAAGCCCTGGAAGGCCGGGCCGGTCGACTGAACATCGACGAACTCTACCAGGGCGTCATCGACAAGCGTCCGGCCTTCGACGAGATCCTGTCCCGCCACGGGCTTTCGGCCGATGAAGTCGCGTTCATCGGCGATGACCTCAACGACCTTCCCCTGCTTTCGGCCTGCGGTCTTTCGGCCGCTCCGGCCGACGCCGTCGACGCCGTTCGCCGGAGCGTCCACCTCGTCTGCCGCCGGCGGGGCGGAGAGGGGGCCTTTCGGGAGCTTGTCGATTTCATCATCGGGGCCCAGAAGAAGTGGGATTTGGTCCGGAGCCGTTTCGGAGAGCTTTTCGAGAGAAAGATCTGACCTGATTTTTATAAAT
>JAFGEN010000205.1 GCA_016931595.1 Candidatus Aminicenantota bacterium
CCCCAGGGAGCCGAGGATTTTTTCACCGTCGACCTTGGACGGACGGAGCGATTCAGCCGCTTGGAGCTTCATCTTGGGATCAATCCGCTCGATTTTCCCCGAAGCTTCGCCGTCGACGTTTCATCCGACGGCCGAACGTGGACCGAGGTCGAGCGGGATGACGCCTATTTCCCCGACCTTGCGGTGGACATGGTTGAAGATTTCTCCCGGTACGTCGTACCCGGGATTTTTTCCCAGGTCGAAGCCCGGTACGTCCGAATTCGGTTGACCGGGGGGCATCCTTACCGCCACTGGTCGATTGCCGAGTTCGTTTTGCGCGGGGATTGAAGCGGCGTCATTCGAAAGAAATTTTAAGATTGCAAGACCTGAATCACGCGGGAGAACGAACTGGACGGAGGTCATCGATGAGAAAATGCGCAACCCTGATCGAGGCGGCATGGCTGCTTGCCTCTCTCGGCCTTGCAGCCCAGGACGTTCCATATCAGACCGGAGACTGGGACAACGAACGCTTCGGCAATCATCGGGCGGTCGTCCGGGTCGAAAAACCGGCTGAAGCGGTTTCGGCCTCGATTCCATGGCGCCGGCGCGACGCCGAGCCCGAGAAGAAAGCCGTCCTGGTCTTTGACGCCGCAACCGGTCTCCGCGTCCAAAATGTTCTGGCGGCGAACGTCACTCGGGAGCGGGGAGACATCGTCTTCCAGCCGGCGACGGCTCCGGGGGATTACTGGGTCTATTACCTGCCGTACCGGCAGGCCGGACGGACCAATTATCCCCAGTCGGAGTATCTCGCTCCGGAACACACGGCCGACCCGGAGTGGGTCTCCCGGGTGGAAAGGAAATCCTGGCCGACGGCGAAGGTCGTCGCAATCCAAGCCGTCGATGAATTCAATTCCTTTTGGCCGATGGAAACGATCGCGACGGCGGCTGAGACCCGCGCCGTGGCCCGGGCCGGTGCATCCGCGCCTTTTCTCGTTTTTCCGGAGGACCGTCGGTTTTCGATTCGAATGACGGACGATCTGCCTCAGCGCTGGGTTGAATCACCGAGGAAGCGGTTCGAAGGCGAGGCGGCTCCGAACGAATTCTACGCGTTTCAGGCCGGAATCTGGGCCTTCAAGCAGGACCTGAACAACGTCTCGGTCGGATTTAACGACCTGAAAAGCGGGGCGGGAGAGATCATTCCGGCCGGTGCGTTTCGCTGCCTCAATACGGGCGGGACAAACTGGGACGGCCGGCCGCTCCGAAAATCGGTAGCCGTGTCCAAGGGAAAAATCCAGGCGCTTTGGTGCGGCGTCCTGGTTCCGGCCGAATGTCCCCCCGGTCTTTACGAGGGAGACGTTTCGATTTCGGCCGAAGGGATGCCCGAACAATCCTTCCGGCTGGCCTTGACCGTCGCCGGCGGAATTTTATCCGACCACGGCGATTCCGACCCCCACCGGATGACCCGGTTGCGCTGGCTGGATTCGGACCTGGCCCGGGATGTGGAGGTCGTCAAGCCGTTCACCCCGTTGAAGGTCGATGGCCGGATGATCCAATGCCTTGGCCGGGAGGTGACGTTGGGCGAAAACGGCCTTCCGGCTCGAATCCGGAGCTTTTTTTCCCAGGAAAACACCCGGCTCGTTTCGCAGGGACGCGATGTCCTGGCCGGTCCGATGCGGTTTGTCTTTGACACGGGCGCGGAGAAACCGGCCGAATCGGCGGCCTTTCAATCGGGGCCTGTCTCTTCCCGAGGCCCCGGCGAGGTTGGTTGGACCTTTATGGGGGGGGCCGGTCATGTTGCGATCAGCGGCGTCGGCCGGATGGAGATGGACGGCTTTCTGGAGTTCCGAGTGTTGGTCGACGCCCGTTCCGAAATCGAGTTGAAGGATATCCGCCTGGAGATCCCCGTCCTGGAAGAGGCCGCCCCCTACATGATGGGCCTGGGGAAAACGGGCGGACTCCGGCCCGAGAGCTTCGAATGGAAGTGGGACCGGACCAAAAATCAAGACGCCGTCTGGCTGGGGGATGTCAACGCCGGGTTTCAGGTCGGGTTTCGGGCGGAGAATTACAGCCGGCCCCTCAACACGAATTTCTACCTGAGCAAACCCCTCAATATGCCGCCGTCCTGGGACAACGGGGGAAGGGGGAGGGTGACTGTGAAACGCTCCGGCGCAGGCACGGTCCTGCTCACGGCCGGAAGCGGCGCCCTGAAGCTCGAGCCGGGCAAGACCTATGAATTCAACTTCACCCTGCTCCTGACGCCGTTCAAGCTCATCGACACTGACGCCCAATGGGCGACTCGGTTTTTCCACGCTTACCGGCCGCTCGACGTCGCGGCCGGGGCTGGGGCCAACACCCTCAATATCCATCATGCCAACGAAATCAACCCCTACATCAATTATCCATTCCTCCGGGTTCAACGGATGAAGGACTATATCGACGAGGCCCACGAGCGGGGCATGCGGGTGAAAATCTATAACACCATTCGGGAGCTTTCCAACAGGGCGCCGGAGCTTCACGCCTTGAAAAGCCTCGGGACGGAGATTTTTTCACCAGGACCGGGAGGGGGATATTCCTGGCTTCGGGAGCATCTGGATGGAAACTACATCGCGGCCTGGTTCGTTCCCGACCTCGAGGATGCGGCGGTCATCAACTCCGGAATGTCCCGCTGGCATAATTATTACATCGAAGGACTGGACTGGACGGCGAACAACGTCGGAATCGACGGCCTCTATCTGGACGACGTGGCGTTCGACCGGACGACCATGAAGCGGATCCGCAAGGTCCTCGACGGAAACCGTCCGGCCGCGCTCATCGACCTCCATTCGGCCAACCAGTACAATTCGCGCGACGGCTTCGCCTCGAGCGCCAACCTCTACCTGGAGCATTTCCCGTACCTTGACCGGTTGTGGTTCGGCGAGTACTTCGACTACGAGGGGATGCCGGCCGACGAGTGGCTGGTCGAGATTTCCGGGCTCCCCTTCGGCCTGATGGGGGAGATGCTGGAGGGCGGCGGAAATCCCTGGCGGGGGATGGTCTTCGGGATGACCAACCGCCTGCCCTGGTCCGGACGAAGCCCAGAGGGGATCTGGAAAGTCTGGGACGAGTTCGGGATGGCCGGATCGGAGATGACAGGATACTGGGTTGAAAACGGTCCGGTCAAAACCAACAATCCGGAGGTCTTGGCCACCGTCTACCGAAGGAAGGGGAAAGCCCTGGTCGCGCTGGCGTCCTGGGCCAAGGCCCTCGTTTTCGGCGAGCTTCAGATCGATTGGAGATCCCTCGGCCTGGATCCGGCCACGGCCCGGATCCGTGCGCCCTCCATCTCCGGGATTCAACTCGAGGCGACGTTCCAACCCGGCGAGAGAATCCCCTTCGAACCGGGCAAGGGGTGGATTCTGATCGTCGAGTGACCGTCTAGAATTTCGCTTTCGGCCCGAACGAATAGGTCACCATTTCCTCGGCCCGGCCCCGGATTTTCCGGCGATGACAACCGCCGGCGGTGAATTTCTGCGGCATCCAATCGATCACCGTTCCTCCGCTCTGCGGGTAGTAGGGGCTGACGAGCATGTTCATCCCGCAGTCCCGGACCACCAGAAAATCGGAAACGCGAAACGTCTTTTCCTCGTGAAGGTCGTACATCGTGTCTCCCATGTTTGGAATGGGTTCGAACGGGTACATCCTTTTGAGAACCCCGGCTCTTTCGTTGGCCGGGATCTCGTATTCCTCGACGGAACCCCAGGCTGCCGGGATTCTCCGCGTCGGATACGGCAGGGGCGGTTCAACCGCGAACAACAACTCATCCATGTCAGGCTCCTTTTTCCGCAATTTTCTTCCTGTCTTGAGGAAAGACGCGGGCGAATATGAATTTTCTCACCGCCGGAAGGGACCCGCGGATCATTCTTCCCAAGTTGACTCGAAGCCCTGATCCGAATATATATCCCCGTGATGTCCACGATTAAAGAGATCGCCCGCCGGGCGAACGTTTCCATCGGGACTGTCGACCGGGTCATTCACGGCCGGGGCCGCGTCGCCGCGAAGACCGAAAAACGCATCCGCCGGATCGTCGAGGAAATCGGTTACAAACCGAACATCTTTGCCAAGCAGCTTCGCCTCGGGCGGACCTTCATGTTCGGCGTGGTCATGCCGAAACCGGCCCAAGACAGCCGGTTCTGGGCGCTCCCGGAAGCCGGCGCCATTCGGGCCGCCCGAGAGCTGACGCAGCAGCGGGTGAAGGTCCGGTTTTTTCACTACGATAAGTTTTCGGCCGCCTCGCTGTTCCGGGTCCAACGGAAATTGACGCGGACCGGGCTCGACGGCCTTTTAGTCGCCCCGGTTCTCTCACGGGTCTTCGAGGATTTTTTCGCGGCGCTTCCCCCGGACCTGCCCTATGTCCTTTTCGATTCGTTCATCCCCAAGGCCAATCACGTGTCCTGCATCGGGCAGGACGCTTATCAATCCGGAGTGCTCTCGGCCCGCCTGATGCGGCTTCTCGCCCCTGCGCCCGGGCCGCTGGCCGTTCTTCGGGTCCTGCCGGAGGATTACCATATCGACGAACGGGTCCGGGGCTTCATCGACTCCAGCCGTCCCGCCGCCGCAAACCATCCGGTCGAAGTCTTCGAGGTCGACCCGCACGCGGGGGCGGCGGCCCGAGACAGGATTTTTTCCCGGGTCGTCGGGGTCGATGGCTTGAACGGCGTGTTCGTCGCGAATTCCAGCACCCATCAAATCGCTGCGTATCTCCAATCCCGCCCCCTCCGCCGGCGCATCCGGGTGGTCGGGTACGACCTCGTTTCTGAAAACGTCCGTCTTCTCCGCGCGGGCGCGATCGATTTTCTGATCAGCCAGCGGCCGGAACGCCAGGGGTATCTCGGGGTCATGACGTTGTTCCGACACGTCGTTCTCAATGAGCCCGTCGACCGGACGATCATGATGCCCATCGATATCATCGCCCGGGAGAACCTCGAGCACTACCGGGATTGACCTCCGCCCCCGTGGAGGAGCGGGAGCGCAAGGCCCCGTCTCTGCCCGGCCTCCCGTTCGTCGTCGAATTCACCCCGCGGGAAAATGTCCCCCCCGGGCCGGCACGTCGTGAACATTCGGTTGAAATATTTTTGTATCGGGGATAAAAGAGTCCGCACATAACGAAACGAAGGCGGTTTGATGTTTAAGAATCGTACGGTCCTTGTTCCAGCGGAAGTCAAGTCCGCAGCCGGCTGCTTTTCCGCCTGACGGCTTCCTGCCGCCGCCGGCCCCGTTCTTGCTTCCCGTTTCAACTCATCCGTCCATTGTTACGGAACGGCAAACCGTGCTGTTTGAAACGAGGGTTACATGTTTATGAACAATAAGCGTCTTGTCATCGATTCCGACTTTTCGCGCGTTTAGGAGGAATCGACCGGTCCGACAGCGGGCCGTTGGTTCCTCCCGGTCCGTCGTCCGCCGGCCTTCAGTCGGTACGCCGGTCAGGTTTTCTTCTCGTCCTTCTCCTCGAAGAAGCCTTTCGAGGCCTTCGCCAGGCGCTGGAGTTCCCTGTCGACGAGGAAGCTGACCGTCCCGTCTTCCCAGGTCCCGCCTTCTTTTCGCTTTCCGGCCGGAACCCCGGTCAGGATCTCGATCCCCTCGTCGATCGTCCGGACCGGGTAGACTTGGAACTTGCCCGCGGCCGCGGCTTCGACGACGTCTTTGCGGAGCATGAGATTTTTGACGTTTTGATGGGGGATCATGACCCCCTGGGTTCCGGAGAGGCCCCGGGCCTTGCAGACGTCGAAGAATCCCTCGATCTTTTCGTTGACCCCGCCGATGGGCTGGATCTCGCCCTTCTGGTTGAGCGACCCGGTGACGGCGATATCCTGGCGCAGGGGCAGGCCGGAGAGAGACGAGAGAATGGCGTAGACTTCGGTCGATGAGGCGCTGTCGCCGTCCACCCCGCCGTAGCTCTGTTCGAAGGCGATCGAGGCGGTCAGGGCGAAGGGTTTCTCGACGGCGTACTTGCCACGAAGGTAGCCCCCCAGGATCAGGACACCCTTGTTATGGGTCTGGCCGCTGAGGTCGGCTTCGCGCTCGATGTTGATGACCCCGGCCCGGCCGACCGAAGTCCGGGCGGTGATCCGGCTGGGCTTGCCGAAGGCCAACTGGCCGAGGCTGTAGACGGCCAGGCCGTTGACCTGTCCGACGACGGAACCCTCCGTATCGATCAGAATCGAGCCATCTTCGATCATGTCCTGGATCTTCCTCTCGACCAGGTTGACCCGTTCGATCCGCTCGCGGACGGCTTGGGCGACATGTCCGGCCCCGACCATCCCCGCCCCGTCCCGGCGGGCCCAGTAGTCGGCCTCCCTGATGACGTCGGCGATGTAATGGAACCGGGTCGAGAGCTTGTTCTGACGGCTGGCCAGGCGGACGCCGTGCTCGACCACGGCGGCCATGCCCGTCCGGTCAAAGGGAAGCAGGCTGCCCTCGTCCCCGATTTTCTTGATGAACCGGATGTAATCCTTGACCGAAGCATCCGAGCGGGGCATCTCCGTGTCGAACTCGGCCTTGATCTTGAAAATCCGCTTGAAATCCTCATCCTGGAAAAAGAGGATGTTGTAAATGTCCTCGTCGCCGATCATGACGACCTTGACGCTGACTCCGACCGGCTCGGGCTTGAGCGTCTTGGTTGAAATCAGGACCAGGGAGGCGTAGTTCTGGATTTCCAAAGTCTGATTGCGGAGGGTCCGTTTGAGCGTCGGCCAGACGCCGGGCTCGACCAGGGCGTCGAGGGCGTTGAGGACAAGGAACCCGCCGTTGGCCTTGAGGAAGGAACCGGCCTTGATCTTGGTGAAATCGGTCATCCAGGCGCCCAGCCGGCTGACCGAGGCGTCGACCGAGCCGAAGAGGTTGATGTAGTTTGGATTGGTCTCGATGATGACCGGGGCGTGATCGAGGCCGGTGTTGTCGACCAGGAGGTTGACTTGGTATTCGGTGAAGGGGTCGGCGGGCTGCTCTCCCCGCTTTTCCTCGTCCTTTTTCTGGTCGGCCTTGAAGAGTTCGATATCCGCGGCCAGGGAAGCCTCGACCTCGTCCAGGTATCCGGCGGCTTCGGGTTGGGGAAATTTGGCCCGGACCGTGGCGACTCCTTCGGAGATGACCGGGGTGATCAACTCCTCATCGAAGGTCTTCAAATCCCGGCGGGTGGCTTCCTCGATATCCCGAAGACGTTCGAAAATCCCCTCGAGCTTCTTGGAGAGCTCCGTGTACTTGGCCTTGAGGGCATCCAGGGTGTTTTCATCGAACTTCTTCTCCCGGACGGCCTGCTCGAGCTTTGGGAACGGGACCGGCTGGTTCTCGATGATCGGGATCAGGTCGGGCTTGACGAACAGGCCCATCTGGACCTGGATGACGCCGAATCCCTCCTTGGCCGCCTCGTCCTCGAAGGCCTTGAGGATGTCCTTCTGGCGGGATTGCTGGGCCTCGACGACGGCGTCACGCTTCTCGGAGTAATAAGCACTCTTGAGAAGGTCGGGGATATGGCTCTGAAGGCGGGCGATCAACTCGTCCATGGCATCGACGAACAGCCGCCCCCGGCCGGCCGGCAGCCGGAGCAGTTGCGGTTCGTCGACGTTTTGGAAGTTGTTGACGTAAAGGATGTCGTCGGGCGGCGGATCGTCGTTTTTCAACTTCTCGAGAAGCTGCTTGATCGATGTCGTCCGGCCGGTGCCGACCATGCCGGTGATGAAGATGTTGTAACCGAGGTTCTTGATATTGAGCCCGGTGTGGAGGGCCCGGAGAGCCCGGTCCTGGCCGATGATGTCCTCGCAGGCCGGGCACTCGGCGCTGGTTTCAAAGGGGATCGCCGCGGGGTCGAAGACGGGGCGCAGGTCGGCCGCGGGGACCACGGCGGGCGTTTTGGCATCGGGCATGATTCCTCCCGCAAAGTGACGAACGCATTTACTTTACACGGCAGCCGGAAGAAAGACAAGGAACGATGTGCAAAACAGCTCCGCTTCTGCTAAAATGGCTCCACCTGACGAGCCCCGGTGCCCCGTCCATTCGACCCGAGGGATGAAGCGGGGGGAAGCCGGAGGCGAAAGGGGAGGAGCGATGAAAATTCACGAAGGCAAGCTGCAGGCCAAAGGGTACAAGATCGGGCTCGTCGTCAGCCGGTTCAACTCCTTCCTGACCGACAAGCTCGTGGACGGCGCCCTCGACGCCCTGAAAAAACTCGGGGCCGAGGAGGCCGACCTGTCCATGTACAAGGTCCCCGGGTCGTTTGAAGCCCCCCTGGCGGTCAAAAAACTGGCCGCTTCGGGAACGGTCGACGGCATCGTCTGTCTCGGCGCCCTCGTCCGCGGCGAAACCCCCCATTTCGACTTCCTTGCGGCTGAGGTGACCAAGGGACTGGCCCAAATTTCCCTGGAAACCGGCATTCCGGTGACGATGGGGATCTTGACCGTCGATTCCATCGAGCAGGGCATCGACCGGTCCGGGGCCAAGTCCGGCAATAAGGGCTGGGATGCCGCCGCATCGCTCGTCGAAGTCCTCAACCTGCTGAAAGAAAGCAAGCTGTAGGCGGCGATGGGCAGCCGGCGTCGGGCCCGGGAGACGGCCCTCCAGATCCTCTACGAGCTCGAGTTCAACGAGGAGGGAGCGGACGCGGTCTTTCTCCGCCGGAAATCCGGCGCGAAATCAAAGGCCGATGAATCCGCCTACGCCGAGTGGCTCGTCCGCGGCGCGTCCGTCCGGCGGGAGGAGATCGACGCCATGATCCAGGGCGAGTCCAAAAACTGGCGGGTGGCTCGGATGGGCCTGATCGACCGCAACGTTCTCCGCCTGGCCGTGTTCGAAATGCTCGAAGAAAAGACCCTGGTCCCGGCCATCGTCATCAACGAGGCCGTCGAGATCGCCCGAAGCTACAGCGGCGACGAATCGGCCGTTTTTGTCAACGGCGTCCTGGATGCCGTCCGCAAGCGTCGGTTCGCCGTCCCAGAAATCCCAAACCTATCCGAGAACAATCCCCATGACCGAACCCGAAAATCCGAAAACACCCCCCGTCCCCCCGAATCCGAGCGTCAAACCGGAAGCGGAATCGCCCGGCCGCCCAAGCGAAGTCCAAAAAAGTGAGCAGGAGCTGGTCCGGGCCGACAAGTACCGCCGCCTGATCGAGGCCGGCGTCGACCCGTTTCCCCATAAAGTCGAGCGGACCCACTCCGTCCTCGACCTCGTCGACGCATATGCCGGCAAGACGGCCGAGGAGCTCGAACCGGCCCCCGTCCGGACGGTTGTCGCCGGCCGGATGATGTCCGTCCGGCTGATGGGCAAGGCCGCGTTCTTCCACATCTCCGACGGCCGGGCAAGAATCCAGGTCTATATTCGGAAAGACAAGGTCGGAGACGAGGCGTACGAGCGGTGGAAGCTGCTCGACATCGGCGATATTCTGGCGGTGGAGGGCGCGCTTTTTAAAACCCGGACCGGGGAGCTCTCGGTCTTGTGCGACTCCTTCACCTTCCTGGCCAAGTGCCTCCATCCGCTTCCGGAGAAGTGGCACGGCCTTCAGGACGTGGAGATCCGCTCCCGCCGCCGCTACCTGGACCTGATCATGAATCCCGAGGTCGCCGATGTCTTCCGGCTTCGAAGCGCTGTCATCTCCTGGCTTCGGCGCTTTTTCGACGGACGCGGCTACATCGAGGTCGAAACCCCGATGATGCAGGCCATCGCCGGCGGGGCCATGGCCCGGCCCTTCGTCACCCATCATAACGCCCTGAACATGGACCTGTTCCTCCGGATCGCCCCGGAGCTTTTCCTCAAGCGCCTGGTCGTCGGCGGGCTTGAGAAGGTCTACGAAATCAACCGCAACTTCCGAAACGAGGGCATCGACTCCGAGCACAACCCCGAGTTCACGATGCTCGAGTTTTACGAGGCTTATCGCAATTACGACGACATGATGGAAATGACCGAGGAGATCTTCTGCGGCCTCTGCCGCGACCTCCTGGGCAAGGATGAATTCCCCTACGGGGACCGGGTCATTTCCCTAAAGCGTCCGTTTCGGCGGGTCAAGTTCCGCGAAGCCCTGGCCGAGGGCAGCGGCCTTCCGTCCGAGGCCTTCGATGACCGGCCCCGGATCATCAAGTTGGCCGAGGGGCTGGCCCCTGAGAAAAAGCCCGTCACCTACGGCAAGGCCCTGGACATCATCTTCGATAAACACGTCAAGGAGAAGCTGGTCCAGCCGACGTTCATCGTCAACCCGCCCAAGGAGGTTTCGCCCCTGGCCAAGTCCGCCCTGGGCGAACCGGCCGAGGCGGCCCGGTTCGAGCTGATGGTCGCCGGGATGGAACTGGCCAACGCATTTTCGGAGCTCACCGACCCGGCCGAGCAGAAAGCCCGCTTCGAGCACCAGGCCGAGGAAAAACGGAAAGGCAACGACGAGACCCATCCGATCGACCTGGACTACGTCCAAGCTCTCGAATACGGCCTTCCCCCCACCGGTGGAGAGGGGATCGGCATCGACCGGCTTGTGATGCTGCTGTCCAACCGGCGTTCGATCCGTGAAGTGATCCTTTTTCCCCTTCTCCGGCCGCGCGAAGATCAATAAGGCGGACCATGGGATACGAACGCTTCATCGCCCGTCGCTACCTGACCGCCCGGCGGAAGCAGGCCTTCGTTTCGGTTATCACCCTCATCTCAACGGTCGGGATCGCTATCGGCGTGGCCGCTCTCATCATCGCCATCGCCCTCATCACCGGGTTCCAGAAGGATGTCCAGGATAAAATCCTCGGAGCGACCTCCCACCTCATGATCTCGGACCTGACCGGAGACGGCCTGGCCGATTACGCCGGGACTGCAAACCTCATCCGGCCCGTGGCCGGGGTGAAATCCGTCTCGCCCGTCGTCTACGGAAACGTCCTTCTCCAGGCGGCGGACAAAAGCCAGGGGGCCATCCTCAAGGGAATGGACCTGCAGGCGGAGCGGGGGATCCAGCCTTGGCTCGAGGTTTTAGAGAGCGGTGACCTGCCCGAGGAGGGGAGCGGACCGAGGGAGGGTATCCTCCTGGGCCGCGACCTGGCTGCGGCTATGGGCGCGGCCGTCGGGGATATCGTCACCGTCGTTACCACATCCTCCAAGCTCGGCCCCCTGGGGATTTCGCCTAAGTTCCGGGCCTTCAGGGTTACGGGCACGTTCCGGACCGGGCTTTATGAATTCGATTCGACGACCGCCCTGGCGAGGCTTCCGTCCGCCCAGAAGTTTTTCGGGACCGGCGACCGGATCAGCTATCTCCAGGTCATGATCGAGGATATTTTCGCCGCGGACCGGCTGAAGGCGTCGCTTCTGGACACCCTCCCGCCTCTCGTCTACATTACGACCTGGGGCGAGCTGAACCAGTCGCTGTTTTCCGCCCTCGAGCTGGAAAAGAACATCATCTTCCTGACGATCACCTTGATCGTGATCGTCGCCGCTCTCAACATCATCGCCACCCTGATCCTGATGGTCATGGAGAAGACCCGGGACATCGGCATCCTGATGGCCCTGGGGGCGACGCCGGCCGAGGTCCGGCGGATCTTCTTTATGCAGGGGGCGATGATCGGCATTGTCGGGACGGCCGTCGGGACGGCTCTCGGCCTGCTCTGGTGTCTGGCGGCCAACACGTTCGAGCTCATCCGCGTCCCCGTCGATATCTACCAGATTTCCTACGTTCCGTTCCGGATCACCCCGCTCGACCTTCTCCTAATTGTCGGTGTTTCGCTCTCGATCAGCCTCGTTTCGACCCTGTTTCCCTCCCACCGGGCGGCCAAGACCGACCCGGTCCAGGCTTTGAAATATGAATGAGCTTCTGAAGGCGGTCGACTTGGGGAAGGATTACCTCATTCCGGACGGCGAAATCCTGCGGGTCTTCTCCGGTTTGAGCTTTTCCCTGGAACGGGGGGAGATCGTCGCGGTGATGGGCGCCTCCGGGTCGGGCAAGACCACCCTCCTCAACCTCCTGGGAGCCCTTGACCGCCCGACGGGGGGCAGGGTTTTCCTCGAAGGGGAGGACCTTTCCAGTCTGGACGCGGTCTCCCTGGCCCGGGTTCGAAACGCCAAGATCGGTTTTGTCTTTCAGGCATTCCATCTCCTGCCAGAGTTCACCGCCCTGGAAAACGTCGCCCTGCCGCTCCTTATGGGGGGCGCGGCCAAATCGGAAGCGATGGACCGGGGCCGGGCAATGCTCCGAGAGACGGGGCTGGAGAGCAAGTCCGGCTGCCGTCCGGCCCAGCTCTCCGGGGGAGAGATGCAGCGGGTGGCCATCGCCCGGGCCCTGGTGAACAGGCCGGCGGTTCTGCTGGCCGACGAACCTACCGGCAACCTCGACTGGAAGACGGGCGAGAGTATTCTCAGGCTTCTCCTGGACCTTCATAGGAAGCGGGGCCTGGCTTCCGTCCTGGTCACCCATAATGAACGGGTTTCGGCTCTCTGCGAGAAGACCTACTTTCTGGAGAGGGGATTATTGGAACGCCGGCCCTGATTCCGGCGTTTTATCCCATGGTTGGAAAAAAACGGCGCTTTATGGTATATCTTTGAGGATACGAACATGAAAAGAGTCGCAATCATCGCTATAGCCTTCTTGATGCCGATCGCCGCCGCCGCCCAGGAGCTGATCGAGCGGATCGTCATCACCGGAAACGATCGGGTCACCCGGGACACGATCCTCTATTATCTCACATCCCGGGAAGGGGATTATTATAACCTCGACACCCTGAAAAACGACTTCCGGGTCCTTTGGTCGACGGGTTTTTTCTCCAATATCAAGGTCACCGAGGAATCGGGGGACCGGGGCAAGGTCATCACCTTCGTCCTCGAGGAGAATCCGGTCATTCGGACGGTGTCTTTCAAGACCGGGAAAAAGGTCAAGGAAGAGGACATCACCAACAAGCTCAAAGAAAAAGACGAGTCCCTCCTCCCGTACTCCTATTACAGCCCGGCCAAGCTCCAGCGGGTGAAAAAAACCATCGAGGACCTTCTGAACGAGAAGGGTTTGGGAGCGGCCGAGGTCGAATATGAGACCGAGAAAAAGGGGAGCGGGGAGGTCGAAGTCCTGTTCAAGATCGACGAGGGGCCGAAGGTCCGGATCGCCGAGGTGGAGTTCATCGGAAGCCCCAAGCTCCCCCAGAGCGTCCTGCGCGAAGCCTTGAAGGAAAACAAGCCCCACACGCTGTTGTCCTGGGTCATGGGCAAAGACACCTACAAGGAAAACAAAATCGCCGACGACCTGGCCGCCATCAAGACGGCCTTCCAGGAAAACGGATACATGGAAGCGGTGATCGGCGAGCCGAGGAAAGAAGACGTCGTCAAGGGGACATTCTGGCCGTTCTCCAAGAAAAGGAAGATGGTCCGGCTGACCATTCCGGTCGAGGCCGGGTTCCGGTACAAGGTCGGAGAAGTCAAGGTCGAGGGAAACAAGTCCTTCAAGACCGCGGGGATCATGCGGATGATCCCGTTTAAAAAAGGCGAAATCTACAATACCGCTGTCCGGGAGAAAAGCATCGAGGACCTGGGCGAGCTGTTCCGGAACATGGGGTATCTCTACGCCCAGATTCTGCCGGTCGAAACCCTGGACCCGAAGGCCAAGGTCGTCAACGTGACCTACCAGGTTTCCGAGGGCGAGATCTGTTATCTCCGCAAGCTCGAATTCACGGGCAACGTCTTCACCAAGGACAAGGTTATCCGGAGGGAGATGATTCTGCGGGAAGGGGACGTCATGGCCTTCGGGTTCTTCCGGGACAGCGTCCTTCGGATCAAACAGCTCGGCCTGGTCGACCTGCAGAAGGACCCCGATATCGTTCCCGACCCCGAGAACCCGACCCAGTTCAACGTCACCGTCCCGGTGACCGAGCTCCAGCGGAACAACATCCAGTTCACCGCCGGGTACAGCGGCTACGAAGGCACGTTTGTCGCGGCCGGGTACCAGACGGTCAATTTCCTCGGGGCCGGCGAAACGCTGGACATCACCGCCCAGTACGGCAAGAGGATCAAGAACTACAGCTTCGGATTCACCGAGCCGTACCTGTTCGACCGCCCCATCTCGGCCGGGTTCAACATCTACGACCGCTACCTCATCTACTATGACCTCTACAACCGGAAAGGCCGTGGTTTCGACATCACGACCAACGCCCGCATCCTGGGTTATTTCCGGGGCAGCTTGACTTACGGCTATGAAATGGTCGATGTCTCGGTTTCCGAGAGCTACAGCGGATACGATGACTATCTCAACATGTATGGGATGGGTCACTACATCATCAGTTCAATCACCCCTTCACTCTACCGTTCGACGATCAACAGCCCCCTGACCCCAAGCCAAGGGACCCTGTACTCGGCCACGTTGAAATACGCCGGGACCTGGCTCGGGGGCGAGATCCACATGATCAAGCCCCGGGTCGATTTCACCCACTACCAGCCGATCGTCCGGGCGACGAGCGAGGGCAGCAGCTGGCATTCGATCGGCGTCCATGCCGAGGTCTCCTATATCCATTCCCTTCGGGGTTCCGAGGCGCCGTTCTGGGAGCGCTATTTCCTCGGCGGCGAACGGAATCTCCGCGGGTACGAGATCTATTCGATCGGGCCCCGGAACGCTTCCGGCACCCTGATCGGGGGGGAAAAGCAGCTCGTCATCAACGCCGAATACATCTGGGCGGTCGGCGGACCGGTTTACCTCATCCTCTTTCACGACCGGGGCAACGCCTGGAGCCGGGATCAGAAATTCAGCCTGACCGATGTCTATACCTGCACGGGGATCGAGGCCCGGATCTTCGTCCCGGCCCTTCGGATTCCCTTCCGCCTGATTTTTTCGTATAATAACCGCCGGATCTATTCGGACGACTCCAACTTCGCCTTCCGTTTCGCGATTGGAACGACGTTCTGAGGGTTCGGTCTTTTTTCTCTAAGGAGGAATGAAATGAAGAAGATGTGGCTTATCGCGGCCTTGGCCGTCCTGTTCATCGGGGCCGCCGTCAACCTGACCTACGCCCAGGGAAAAATCGGAGTGATCGACTCCCAACAGGTGCTGGAGAAGTCGGCTGAAGGCAAGAAGGTGATCGCCCGACTCCAGGAAGCCGAGAAGGCCAACACGGGCAAGATCAACAAGCTCGACGAGGACATCCGGACGCTCCAGACCAAGCTCAACACCCAGCGGCTGACCCTGACCGACGAGGCCTCCCTTCAACTCCAGTCCGACCTGGAGCGGCGTCAGACCGAGCGCAAGCGGGTGGCCGAGGATGCCATGGCCAGCATGCAGGAGTTGTCCCAGCGCTTGTTCCTGCGGCTGCAATCGGAGTTGATGCCCATCGTCCAGGCCCTGGGCAAGGAAAAAGGCTACGACATCATCTTTGACGCTCAGAAGAGCGGGGCCATCTACTGGGCTCCGACTTCCGACATCACCGAGGACGTCATCAAGCGGTACGACGCCTCCAAGGCCTCCGGAAAGTAATCCCGGCAGAAGGGAGCGTCCCGATGCTGAACATCGAGGATATTCTCCGGTTTCTGCCCCATCGGTACCCTTTTCTCCTTGTGGACCGGGTTCTGGAGATGGAGCCCTCGAAAAAGATCGTCGCCCTGAAGAATGTCACCTATAACGAGGAGTTCTTCCAGGGACATTTCCCCGACGTCCGGATCATGCCCGGCGTCCTGATTGTCGAGGCGATGGCCCAGGCCGGGGGAATTCTTCTCTTCCACTCGATCGAAAAGCCGGAGACCAAATTCGTTCTTTTCAGCAAGATCGAAAGTATGAAATTCCGCCGTCCGGTCGTTCCCGGCGACCAAATCCGGATGGAGGGGGAACTTCTGAAGTCGAAGAACAGATTCTTCTATCTTCGGGCCAAGGCCCTCGTCGAGGGCCAGGTTGCGGCCGAGGGGGACTTGGTGGCCTCGATGTTCGAGCGCGAGGAGTTTTATGGACGGCCTTGAGCCGAGTCTTCATCCCTCGTCCGTCATCCATCCCGGGGCCGGCCTCGGGCCGGAAGTTCGCGTGGGGCCGTTCTGTGTCGTCGGCCCCGAGGTTTCGCTCGGGCCGGGCACCGTCCTTGAATCCCACGTTACGATCAGCGGACGGGTCGAGGTGGGAGCCGAAAACCGGTTCCACCCCTTTGTCGCCGTCGGCGGACCGCCCCAGGACATCGGGTACAACGGCGAGCCGACCCGGATCAAGATCGGCGACCGGAACATCTTTCGGGAATCGGTGACCGTCCACCGTCCGACGAACAAGCAGGACCTGGTCACGATCATCGGCGACGATAACTATTTCATGGCCTATGCCCACGTCGCCCATGATTGCGTCGTTGGAAATAAAACCATCTTTCTCCATGGGGCCACCCTCGGGGGCCATTGCGTGGTGGGAGACTCGGCCCTGGTCGGGGCGATGAGCGGCACCCATCAGTTCTGCCGGATCGGCCGTTTTTCCTTTATGGGAGGCGGCTCCATGATCACCCAGGACGTCCTGCCCTTCTGCCGGGTGGTCGGGCAGCGCCCGACGCGCCTGATCGGCCTCAACCTCGTCGGGCTTCGCAGGAATGGCTTTTCCCGGGAGCGCATCGCCGGGATCAAGGCGGTTTTTAAAATCTTGTGTTACCGGGGACTCAGCGCTTCCCAGGCGATAGCCCGGATCGAAGCTGAGATTCCGCCGTCCCCGGACCGGGAGGAAATCCTGACGTTCGTCCGGACGGCCAAGCGCGGTTTCATCAAAAAGACTCTGGGGCCATGGGCCGGCGAATCGGAATAATCGCCGGGGGAGGAGCGTTTCCCCTTCGGGCCCTGGCCGAAGCCAGGAAACTCGGATGGTCTTGCCCCGTGGCCGGCCTTCGGGGGGCCGCCGCAGAAGAGCTCGAGCGGGAAGCGGAGGCGTTCATCTGGGTTGGTCCGATGGAGATTGAGAAACTTGTCTCGTTTTTCCAGGATCACTCCGTCACCGAGGCGGTCATGTTCGGCAAGGTCGAGCATCGGACGATCTTCGCCGGCGGGTTTACTGCCGAAGCGGCCGCCGTCCTCGGCTTGGAGACGCCCGACCTTCAACCGGCGACTCTGGTCAAATCGTTGATCGAAACTCTTGCGGCCCGGGGCCTCAAAATCCTCGACCCCTCGGCTTTTCTTGCCCCCTATCTTTGTCCCGAGGGCGTCCTGGGAAAATCGGACGGGGGCGGTACGGTTTCAGCCGACGCCGCATTCGGCTGGCCCCTGGTTAAAGCCCTGGCCGACCTGGATATCGGCCAGACCATGGTCGTCAAGAAACGGGCCGTCGTGGCGGTCGAAGGAATGGACGGGACGGATGAGACGATCCGGCGCGGAGCGTCCCTGGCGGGGGAAGGGATCGTCGTCCTCAAGACCGCCCGGACCCGGCAGGACGCCCGCATCGACGTGCCGATGGTCGGTCTCGAGACGGTCCGGGTTTTAATCCGGGTCAAGGCGGCCGCCCTGGTGATCGAGGCCGAACGGGTTCCGTTCTTCCAGAAAGACGAAGCCCTGGCCCTGGCAGACGAGGCGGGCCTGGCCGTGCTGGCCAGGAGCTGAACGGAATCATCATGGAAAAAATCAAGGTCGGAATCATCGGCGTGGGTTACCTCGGCATGCAGCATGCCCGGATCGCCTCTTATCTCGAAGAAGCGGACCTCCGGGCGGTGGCCGACATCGATTTCAAGAAGGCCTTCGAAATCGGCAACCGCCACGGCGTCCGCTACTACCAGAATTTCGAGGAAATGCTCGACGACATCGACGCCGGCATCGTCGCGGCCAGCACCAAGGCGCATTACGACATCGCCCTCCGTCTCCTCGAGCGGGGCAAGCACGTCCTGGTCGAAAAGCCGATCACAGAGACGGTCGAGCAGGGCGAAGCCCTGATCGAAACGGCGAAAAAAAACAGCCTGATCCTCCAGGTTGGACACCTCGAGCGGTTCAACCCGGCGGTCGAAGCCGTTGAAGAGATCATCTCCGAACCGAAGTTCATCGAGGTCCAGCGCCTGGGGTCCTTTTCGGCCAGGTCCCTGGACGTCGATGTCGTTCTCGACCTGATGGTCCACGACCTGGACATCATCACCACCCTGATCAAGGACGAGGTCGCGGTGATCCGGAGCACGGGAATCCACGTCGTTTCGGACAAGGTCGACATCGCCAACGCCCGCCTGGAATTTCGGGGCGGCTGTGTCGCCACCCTGACCGCCAGCCGCGTCCACCAGGGCAAGGTCCGCAAGCTCCGGATCTTCGAGCCCACAGCCTACTACGCCGTCGATTATATCGACCAGGAAGTGAAGATCTTCCCCTTGAGCGGCCGGCAGACGGACATCAAGAGCGTCAAGATCAAGAAGGAAGAGCCCTTGAAAAAGGAAATTTCGAATTTCCTGACCTGCATCTCCGAAGGCCGGCAGGGCAAGGTCAGCGGCGAGGAAGGCCTCCGGGCCCTCCGCCTGGCCCACGATGTCCTGCGGGAGATCGAGACGACCTGAGCCCCGCCCGGTTCTTCCCCTCTTTACTATCTCAAAACGCGGGGTTATGATAGCCCCTCGGAACCATGATTTCATCATCATCAAGGAGGTCGATCGATGTCTCATCGCGTGATTAATTTTTACGCCGGTCCCGCCGGTTTACCCTTGGAGCCCTTGAAGCGGGCTCAGGACGAGCTGTTGGATTTCGCCGGTACCGGCATGTCGGTGATGGAAATCAGCCATCGGGCAAAGGAATACGACGCCGTCCATGGGGAAGCCCTGTCCCTGGTTCGGGAGCTCCTCGGGCTCCCGGCCAACTTCAAGGTCTTGCTGCTCCAGGGCGGAGCCCACCTTTCGTTCGCCATGATCCCCCTGAACCTGCTCCAAAGCGGCCGGAAGGCCGATTACGTCCTGACCGGGAACTGGGCGGAAAAGGCCTTCAAGGAAGCCAAGCTGGTCGGCGGGGATAACGTCCGGGCCGCCGCCTCGACCAAGGACGTGAAATTCGCCCGGCTGCCGAAAGCCGGCGAATACGCCTGGAATTCGGATGCCGCGTACGTCCATTTCACGTCCAATAACACCGTGGAAGGGACCCAGTTCAAAGAATTCCCGCCGACCGACAAACCGCTCATCTGCGACATGTCGTCGGACATCATGTGGCGTCCTTTCGACGTCTCCAAGTTCGGCCTGATCTACGCCGGGGCCCAGAAAAACCTCGGACCTTCGGGTGTGACCGTGGTCATCATCCGCGATGACATCCTGGAGATGTGCGAGGCCCAGGACCTCCCAAGCTACCTTCGCTTCAAGATCCACGCCGAGAAAAACAGCCTTTACAACACTCCGCCCTGTTTCGGGGTCTACATTCTTCGAAATGTCCTGGCCTATAACAAGTCCATCGGCGGGCTTTCCGCCATCGAGGCCAACAACCGGAAGAAGGGCGAGCTGCTGTACGGCTGCATCGACCGACACCCCGGTTTTTTCAAGCCGTTCGTCATCGAAAACGCCGACCGCTCGTTCATGAACGTCGACTTCTTCCTTCCGACGGAAGAGCTGACCGACATGTTCGTCAAGGAAGCCAAGAAAAACGGAATGGTCGGTCTCAAGGGCTATCGGGACATCGGCGGCATCCGGGTCTCGACTTACAATGCCGTGACAGTGGACAACGTCGCGACATTGACGGCGTTCATGGAGGATTTCGTCAAGAAAAACGGATGAGGCTGCGGGCCTCTGTTCTCAGCCTAAAAAAAACACAGGGACGGCCTGCTTCCGGACTTCGGTCCGGCGGCAGGCCGTCCAGTTTCTTACTGATATCCCGGGGATCGTTTACCTCATCTGGAAAAAAGCGTCCTCGAGATTCTGGTTGAAGGCGACCTTGGTCACCGTGACCCGGCCGAATTCCGCCCCGCCCTGGAAGATGGTCAGAGCGAAGGGAACCATGATCCCGTCGACCTTCCGGTAGTCGCTCATGACCGACTCCGATTCGATTTCGGTGCCCATGGCGTCGGACTTGGAAACGGCCTTTTCGGTCAGGTACGTGGAGGCGTTGATATAGACCGTGGCCTTGAAGCCGTCCTTGAAGTTTTGCTCGACGACGAAGCAATCCTTATCGCCGATTTTTTCCTTGCCCTTGAGCACGTAGGTGATCCCGTATTTTTCAGGATTCAGAGCGGCGTCGTAGCCCATGGCCTGGAGGCGCTGGGCCTGACTCTGCTGCTCTGTCATTTCCTCGGTCACGCCGGTCTGGGGGTTGGTGAACCAGCCCTTTTTTCCGTCATAAGCCTGGGTGATGAGCATCCCCATGACATCGATGTCCATGCGCATCTTGTCGGGCTCTTTCTGGTAAATCGTCAGGGCCGCGGACATGCCCATTTGAATGAGCTCCATCGTCCCGGACGTCGTTGTGTCCTTGATCTTGGACAGGACATCCTTGCCGCCCTGGGCCTCGATGCTCTTGGCCAGGATTTCGTCGATCGTCTGGGCCTTGGCTTGAAGTCCCAAGCCGAGGACCAGGGCAACGGCCATCAGCCCGACTGTCAGGCGTTTTTTCATGTGAACTCTCCTTTTGCCGGCGGCAGGCCGGTCTTTTCTATATTTTATCCGAACCGGGAGGCGAAACAAAATCCCTCTTCCGGCTGTCCCTCCATTATACGTTGATTTTGTTCAATGGTTCAGGTAAAGATAGTCGGGAGAAAAACGGCATGACGTTTGTCCGAAAGCTCGGCTGGTTCGACGCGGCGATGATCGTCTCCGGGGGGATCATCGGTTCCGGCATCTTCATGAACTCGGCCGAAAGCGCAAAGTTCTGCCAAACGTCATCCCAGCTCCTGCTGGTCTGGGCGGCCGGCGGATTGATCGCCTTCCTCGGGGGCCTCTGTTTCGCCGAGCTCGGGGCCATGTTCCCCCAGTCGGGGGGGCAAGTCGTCTACCTCGAGCGGGCGATCGCCCCCTGGCTGGGTTTCCTGTTCGGATGGACTCTCTTCAGCACCATTCAGACCGGAGCGATCGCCGCCGTTTCGACCACGTGCGCACGCTTCATCGGAACGTTCCTCCCGATGTCCGATCCCGTATCGCGGCTTCTTGCGGCGGGGATCATCTGGTCTCTGACGGCGGTCAACATCATCGGAATCAAGCCGGCCAGCTGGATTCAAAACATCTTCACCGTCCTCAAAATCGCCGCCCTGGCCGTCCTGATTTTTGTCGGGATCTTTCTCTTCGAAGCCCCCGCCGGAGGATTGGGACCGCTGTTCCCCCACGGCGCAGGACTCAAGGTCTGGAGCGCCCTCGGCCTGGCTTTGATCCCGGCCCTCTTCTCCTACGGCGGCTGGCAGAACTTGAATTTCGTCGCGGGCGAAGTGAAGAATCCCTCACGGACGATGCCCCTGGCCATCATTTCCGGCGTTTCCCTGGTCATCGTCGTCTATATCTTGTCGAACGTCGCCTATGTCCGGGCCCTGCCGATCGAAGCCATCGCCGGTTCGACCAAGCTCGCCTCGGACGCCCTGGAGGCGATGGCCGGGCCATGGGGAGCTCGGTTCATCTCCGCGGCCATCATCGTCTCGACGTTCGGCATCACCAACGTCTTTGTCCTGACAGGGGCCCGGGTTTACCAGGTCATGGCCGAAAAAGGGATGTTCATCCCGGCCGCGGCCCGCGTCCACCGTAAGTTCGGCACGCCGCACGTCGCGATTCTCATCCAGGCGGCCTGGGCTTCGGGGCTTCTTCTATCCAACACCTACGGACAGCTCCTTCAATACGTGACATTCGGCGATTGGATCTTCTACGGATTCACAGCCCTGGCCCTGCTCATCCTCAGGAGGAAAGAACCCCGCCTGGCCCGGCCATACCGGACCTGGGGATACCCCGTGACCCCGGTCCTCTTCCTTCTCATCGCCGTGGCGGTGGTGGCCAACGTTTTCATCGCATCTCCCGTAAAATCCTTTACCGGAACGGCGATCATTCTGGCCGGACTGCCGATTTACGCGGTCGTCCGCCGGAAGGGGAGGAGGGCCGATGCCTTATGAACCGATTGGATACATGGAATGGGCCAAGGCCGGAACCCGGGCGGCGGTCAACATGGCCCGGTCGGGCCTGCCGGGGCTGGAATTTTCCGATCTCGGCCTGGAGATCGGTTTGACCGACCTCCGTCTCAACGGAGAACACCCCTATGGTTGGAAGCCTTTGATCGAGGCGATCGCCGGCCGCTATGGGGCCGATCCCGGATGCGTCATTCCGTCTGTGGGGACGTCCCAGGCGATTTTCCTGGCCTGCGCTGCGGTCCTTTCCGAAGGGGACGCCGTTTATGTCGAACAGCCGGCGTACGAGCCGCTGCGGTCCGTCCCTCGGACCGCCGGCGGCCGGGTGTTTCGCTTCAGCCGCTCCCTGGAGAACGGATTCGGAGTCGATCCGGCGGAGTTTGCCGAGCGGTTACCGGAAGGGGCAAAGCTGGTCATCATGTCCGACCTTCACAATCCCTCCGGGGTGAAGCTTCCTCCCGAGCGGGTCAAAGAATTGGCCGGAATCGCCGCAGATCGCGGGGCCGATGTCTTGATCGACGAGGTCTATCTCGAATTCGAGGCCGGGGTGAGGCCGCATACGTCGTTCGGCCTGGCTGAAAACATCATCGTGATTTCCAGTTTGACCAAAGCCTTCGGTCTTTCCGGGCTTCGATGCGGGTGGGTCCTGGCCCCCCGCAGGCTCGTCCCTTCGATCCGCCGGGTTGTGGACAACCTCCACGTCGAACACGTCCTTCCGGCCGAGCAGATCTCGGCCCGGATTTTCCCTCTGCTGGACGGCTTGAAGGATCGAAGTCGGGCCTGGATCGAGTCCAACACGGCCGTCGTCCGGGAATTCATGGCCCGTACGCCGGGCCTGCGCTGGGTGGAGCCAGACGGCGGGATCGTCGCTTTTCCCCGGGTTGTCGCCCGGGGAGGAGAGACCGAGGGAGGGGACCGGCTGGCCCGCGTCCTCCTCGAAACGAAAGATACGGCCGTCGTTCCCGGCGGATTCTTCGAGGATTTCCGCCATTTCCGGCTCGGATTCGGCCTTCCGGAGGACCTGCTTCGCCTGGGGCTGGACAACATCTCAGCCTCGCTCTGATCCCGGCGTGCGGAACATGAGAGAACTTTCATCTTCTTCTCACGCCCGTTTAAAGGAGAAGCCGGACGATATCATTGTTAAAAATTCGCGAGAAAGAGGATTCTAATGCAGAAACGAGTATCGGCCGGACTCCTGGTCGCGGCATCATTATCGTTGATGAGTTACTCCCTTTTTGCCCAGGACACCGATGGAAATCCGAATCCTTCCCAGACGGCGGCGCAAATCGCAGATTGGAAAAGTACGGCCCCGCGCGTTTTCCTGGATTTTGACCGCGGCGATATGGATTACATCCGGAAGGAAATCCCCTTCGTCAATTACGTCCGGGACCGGAAAGAGGCCGACGTCCACATCCTGGTCACGACCCAGTCGACCGGAAGCGGCGGGACCGAATTCGCCATGGCCTTTATCGGCCAGGGGACGTACGAGACGATGTCCAGCAACCTGATCTACGCTTCGAGCACGACGGATACCGATGACGAAATCCGCCGAGGGTATGTTTCTATCCTGAAGATGGGGCTGATTCCCTATGTCGCGCAAACACCCATTCGCGACCTCCTGTCGATCGAATGCCGGGAGGAGGTCCAGCCGACCGACGTCGTCGACCCATGGAAGTTTTGGGTATTCAGCCTGAGCGTCGGGGCCGAGCTCGACAGCGAAACGCAGCAGAAGCGCCGGGAATTGTCTTTTTCAGCCTCGGCCAATAAGATCACCCCGGAAATGAAGATCCGTCTGGGTCTTTCTGCCGAATTCGACCGGGACGAGTTCTCGTACGATGAAGGGGTCATCTCGAGCCACGCCGACAACATCGGTTTTGCCGGCCTGTATGCCAAGAGTATGGGCGAGCACTGGTCCGTCGGCATCTATCTCGCGGCCGGGTCCTCCACGTTCAGCAACATCGATTACAGGTTCAGCCCGGCCCCGGTCGTGGAATACAACCTCTTCCCCTACTCCGAATCCACCCGCCGCCAGCTCCGCTTCCAGTACCGGGTCGGATTCGATTTTGTCCGCTACCGGGAGGAGACGATCTACGAGAAAATCAAGGAAAACCTTGTCGGGCAGTCTCTCTCGGCCACACTGGAAATCAAGGAGCCCTGGGGCAGCCTCTCCTCCAGCCTGCAGGGATCCCATTATTTTCATGATTTCAAGAAAAACAAAGTCGATTTCTTCACCGAGCTGTCCTTCCGGATCTTCAAGGGGTTGGAGTTCAATGTCGACATCAGCTATGAGCGCATCCGTGACCAGCTCTCCCTCCCGAAAGGAGACGCGTCCTTGGAGGAAATTCTCCTCCGGCGCAAGGAGCTGGCCAAGGACTACGAGTTCGGGTTCGACGTTCGGCTGAGCTATACCTTCGGCTCGGTCTTCAGTAATGTCGTCAATCCCCGCTTCGGAAGCCTGGGGAGCAATTCTCGTTATTGAGGACGATGCGCATTCTTGTCGTCGAGGATGACCGGAAGGTCGGAGCCTTCCTCCAGAAGGGCCTGCGCGAGGAGCAGTTCGCCGTCGATGTCTGCGGCGATGGGGAAGAGGCCCTGGCCCAGGCCCGGCTCTTCCCCTACGACCTGATCATTCTCGACGTGATGCTCCCGAAAAAAGACGGCTTCGAGGTCTGCCGGGAGCTCCGGCGGGGTGGACTGAACGTGCCCGTGCTCATGCTGACGGCCAAGGACTCGGTCGAGGACAAGGTCGCCGGGCTATCCGAGGGAGCCGACGATTACCTGGCCAAGCCGTTCGCCTTCGAGGAGCTCCTGGCCCGGACTCGGGCCCTTCTCCGGCGGTCCAGGGACTATCAGCCGTCGGCCGTCCGGGTCGGCGACCTCGAGCTCGACCCGTCCCGCCGCCAGGCTGTCAGGGCCTGCCGCAACATTCCCCTGACCGGGAAGGAATACGCCCTGCTCGAGTATCTGATGCGGAACGCCGGCCGGGTGGTGACCGAAACCATGATTCTCGAACATGTCTGGGATATGAATTACGAGGGCTCGAGCAACGTGGTCAGCGTTTACGTCAACTACCTCCGGAGGAAGATCGACGGCGGGGCGGATGTCAAGATGATCCACACCCTCCGTGGTCACGGGTATCTCCTTGAAGCTCATCCCGAAGACTAGCTCCCTGGCCTTCCGCCTGACGGTCTGGTATATCGTCATCCTGGGCCTCATCACGGCCCTGGCCGGGGCGTTTCTCTACCAGGGCTACCGCAAGGGGCTGATGTCCGAGTTCGACGGACATCTCTCTGAAATCGCCGAAGATGCGGTTGAGTTCAAGCAACGGCGGAGCGTCACCTGGGAGGAGGCCATGTCCCGGGCCGAGGCCCGACATCCCAACGAATCACCTGTTCTCCTGGCCGTTGTCCTGGGGGGCAAGGCGGAGAACGCCGATAAACCGGAAGTCCATCGTACCGATCAAGTCCAGGAAAACGTTTTGATTTTCAGCGGGGATGTCTATCGACGGGCTGATAAACGGGATTGGGATCGTCCCCTCTATGTGACCGTTCCCGGAAACGGCCTGGCCCGGACCTCTCTAAGGGTGGCCTTTTTCCCGGTCCGGGGGAATACGATCATCCAGGTCGCGGTCCCCCTCGACCGGATCAACGGAGAGCTCCGCCGCTTAGCCTTGATCATGGCCCTGGCCGGGCTGATTCTCCTGTCACTGGCTTCGCTGGGAGGTGTTTTCATCATCCGCAAGGCCCTTCGGC
>JAFGEN010000206.1 GCA_016931595.1 Candidatus Aminicenantota bacterium
AGGGCGGCCAAACCCTCGGCTGTCGACCGGTGATGATGGATCTCCAGCCATTTATCGGCCCTGGTCGTAACCGCCCCGTTAATGGGCAGCGGCTCGGAGCCGGACTGGATGATGTGAACATGCAGAATCCCGGCCGCATCGCAAGTCCTGAGAGCGGCGTTTGCGTTATGGGCATTGGTGATCTCTTCCAGAACGACCCGAAGGTCCGGCTGGCGGAATCCGAGCACCCGGTTCACCCGGGCCAACCGTTCGGGAGTTCGGGTCATGGCAGGTACATCCTGGCAATGAACAGCCCCCAGACGACTATTGTTCCAACCCAGGCTCGGTACTCCCTGTTCCGGCGGAATACAGCCGGGTCCCAATTCCGCGGTTCGGTTGGAGGGGCCGGCTTTCTCCATGGGAGAAACAGCGGAACATTGCGTTCATAGGCTGGATAATCCTGAGGAAAGAGTTTCCGCAGACGGTCTCGTTCTTCGGCCATAACCGGAACATAGAAGAGGGCGAAGTAAGCTGCGAAAATCCCGGCGCCCCACCATGTCCGGCCGCACCAGACGAGACCAAGCCCGAGAATGAAGCTGCCGAGGTAAAGCGGATTGCGTGTGAAACGGTACGGGCCGGAGACCGCCAGCCGTTTGTCCTTGCGGATATGACCGGCCGCCCAGAACCGGATGCCCAAGCCGGCCGCGGCCACGGCCGCTCCGCCGCCGACAGAGATCCAGGTCGGGGCGGCCAAGGCAAGGACGGCGACGAGGACGACCAGGGCCGAACGGACCCGCCAGCGGTTCGCCAGGATTTTCCAAGAATAATCAATCACGGCCGGATAAAACCTCTTCGATCGCCCGGACGACCTCGTCCGCCCCGACGGCGGTCATGCATTTTGGATTCGGACAGGACCTGCGGTAACAGCGGCCGCAGGGAAGTTCATGATACACGACTCGGTCGCGCGGCGTAAAGGGCCCGTTGCGGAGCGGATTCGTCGGTCCGAACAGGGCGACCACGGGCAAGCCTACGGCGCAGGCCGCCTGGAGAGCAAAGGTGTCGCCGCTCGCAAGAACCGCCGCATTCTTGAACAAGGCAAAGGTTTCGGCGAGGTCGAGGAAGGGAAGGAGGGGGACACCGGATGCGACGCCGATCCCGGCCGCCGTCCGTTGCTCCTCTCTTGTCCCCCAAAGAAGAACCGGGAACATTCGGTTCCGGTCGATTTTTCCCAGCGTTTCAATCCACCGCCCGGGAAGCCACCTCTTGGTCGGCCAACCCGCCCCGACATTGAAAATCACCAGGGGGATGCCGCCCGTATAGCCGGTTTCAGAAAGTCGGTCCTCCACTCCGTGAACGAGTCCCTCGGGGACGGTCAAGGGAAACCGGATGGTCCGGTCGACAAAGCCGAGGAGCTCCAGGAGGCGGATGTTTTTCAAGATGACGTGGTCTTTTTCGGACTGGACGGGCGACTGTTCGGTATAGAAAAGGCGGGCCAGGGGTTCGCGGAGGTTGGGAGAGGCGAAGCCGAGGCGGCGCCGGGCCCCGGACAAACGTCCAAGCCAGGCCGACTTGATCAAGCCTTGAAAGTCGAGGGCGATCCGGTCCCGGTCTCGGAGCGATCGTTTCCATCCGGGCTCTCCAATCGTGATGATTTCATCCAGGCCGGCGACGAGGTCGAGGATCGGCCGCCCCTTGGGTGAGACGACCCAGGAGATGCGGGCCTCGGGCTCGGCCAGGCGGAGGGCGGCGAACGCCGGAATCGTATGGACGATGTCGCCCAGGGAGCTCGTCCGGATGATCAGGTATTTTGTCATGGCTTCGGACGCCGACCGCGCGCGGATTTCATCCGGGAAACGACATCGGGAATGACGGACGAGGCCGAGCGGATCTTCGGCCCTCCGGCGATGGCGATCCTCCCGCCGTACTCTTTGACCACGGCCCGTTCCGGAACGGTGGCCTTGGTGTAGTCGGAGCCCTTGGCGTGGACGTCGGGCCGGAGCTTTCGAAGAATTTGTTCGACGTTGGGTTCGTCGAAGACGAGGAGGTAATCGACGTCGGTGAACGCCGAGAGGATTTCGACCCGCTCCGTCTCCGGGAGTATGGGACGCCCCGGGCCTTTCAGCCGCCGGAGCGAGGCGTCGCTGTTGAGGGCGACGACCAGGAGGTCGCCGTTCCTTTTGGCCGCACGGAGGTAACGGACGTGTCCGGCGTGGATGAGGTCGAACCCGCCGTTGGCCAGGACGACGGTGAAGCCGTGAGCCCGGCCCCGGCGGACGATCTGTTGGAGGGCGGCCAGGGTTCGGAGCTTTCTTGTCTTCAAGGCCGGCCGCAGATCGCTTGTTTGAGTTCCTGGGACCGGACCACGGCCGTCCCTTTTTTCATCACGACCAAGCCGCCGGCGCAGTTGGAGAGCCGGGCAGCCTCTCTGAAGGAGGCACCGGCGGCCAGGGCGGCGGTGAGGACGGCGATGACTGTATCTCCCGCCCCGGTGACATCCACGATATCCGTCGACCCGTGGACGGGAAGAAGGAACGGCGGTTTGCCTTTTTCGAACAGGGCCATTCCCTTGGACCCCCGGGTGATCAGGAGAGCCGGGGATTGGAGCCTGCGGAGGAACGCCCGCCCCGCTTCGACCGTCGCCGCCGTCCCGGATTCCAGTGATCGTTTCATCTGGGATTCAACTTCGGGTTCGTTGGGCGTGGCGACTGTCGCTCCCTTGAATTGGAGCAGGCGAAAACGCGAATCCACGGTCACCGGGCGTCCGGCGGCCTGGAATGCCTTCCGGATTTTGCCGAAGCCCGCTTCGTCGACGGTCCGGTAATGATAGTCGGAGACAAGCAGAGCGTCACAGGAGGCGGCGGTTTCGACAAGGGACGACCGGAGGGCGGTCCGGAGGGATTTTGTCTCCGGGACCTGGCCATCCCGGTCGATTCGGAGAATCTGCTGTTTTTTCGTGTTTTCCTCGCCGGCCAGAATCCGCGTTTTGAGCGGCGTGGCGAATCCTTTTTCGGCGTGGAGGAACCGGTGGGAGACCCCCGCATCGGAAAGAAGACGGCGGATTTCGCGGCCGCCTTCATCGGCTCCGACGACGCCGACGGCTTCGACCTCGATCCCGAGAGCAGCCAGGTTCTGGGCGGCATTGCCCGCGCCGCCGAGGGAAAACTCGCGGCGGTTGTAAGAAATGATCATCACCGGCGCCTCCCGCGAGATCCGTCGGGTGGTTCCGGTAATGTATTCGTCCAGGATGAAGTCGCCCCAGACGGCAACCCGGACGAGGGGCAGCCGGTCGACCAGGGACAGCAGGCGCGGGATGTCGTCGTATATCTTGGCCATCGGCGGCATTATCGTCCAAAAACCGCCCGGGGGTCAATTGTCGGGAATGCAGGTCGGCGGAACGAAAGGGGAAACGGCGATTCCATCACCCCTGAAGCCCATGGATTTCGAAAAGGATTGAAAATTGAATCCAGTTCAATTAGAATCAAAAACGTTGCCGGAGTGGCGGAA
>JAFGEN010000207.1 GCA_016931595.1 Candidatus Aminicenantota bacterium
AAGCCGCCGCCCGCCCATGCGTTCGAGCAGGTCGCCTTGATGGCGGCCGAGGAGAGCGGTGAGTACGAATAGCCGGCTATCGGGAGAGGGAAGTGGCCTGCCCTCATTTGGCCGGATTCCGGGCCGGTCAGCCCGATCGGCCGCCCGCCGCGGTCCCGGGCTGGCGGATCTCAAGTTCTTGACTCTCGTCCCCGGCCAGGATATTTTCTTTTTGTGAGGGGACGGGTTGATTCTGAGTTCGCGGCCGGCGATCTCACGCCGAGCGCAAAAAGGAAATTCCTATAACTATTTTCTAGCCTGTGCACGGCAGGAACATTCTCTCTCATGCCGGGGAGTTTTCATTGGTCTTGACTTTACGCTTTATAGCCACCTTCAATCGGAAGGATTTTTCGCGTCTCGACGTCGAGTTGGCTGATCTGTCCTAACCGATTTCGATGTCCATCATCCCCGGGGCCTCCGGATTCCTTCCTCGGCAGCTCTATGTGCCAACACGCATGATCAGAAAACGGAATGAAATCCTATTGTCTCTTGCCGGGTCTCTGCTTCTGAACAGTCGGGACCGCCCTTCAAGCCCCGTCAATTATTTTTTCATACCGCTGCAACCCTTTTTACTAAACCTTCGTAAATATAGATGGAGAGTGATGACATGGAATACATTTCCAGGGCCGACGAGATCCTCCTCCTGGCCATCCTCAAGCTGGACGAGGACGCCACCGGTGTGACGATCATCAGACACGTCCGCAAAAGCTTGGGCAAAAAATTGTCCCTCGGCGGCCTCTGGGTTTCGCTGGATATCCTGGCTAAAAAGGGGCTTGTGACCAAGCGGCTGGGAGATCCGACTCCCCGCCCCGGGGGGAGGAGGAAGCTATATTATCGGCTGACCGACGAAGGCCTGGATGCCCTGGAGCGGACCCAGGCGCTGAACAGGGCCTTGTGGAAGGAAGTCCCCCAACCCGTCAAGAGCGGCCGCTGAGATGAAAAAACTTCCTTCCTCATCGCGTCCGCGCCTGGCCCGTTGGGCTTTCGAGCGGATCGCCCGCTCCGAGGAAAAACGGACGCTCGTCGGGGACGCCGACGAACTTTACTTCGAGCTTCTGAAGGAAAGGGGCCCCCTTCGGGCCGGGGCCTGGTACTGGGGGCAAATCCTCGTTTCCCTCCCCCGGTTTTTCCTTTCAGGTTTCTATTGGAGGACACTCATGCTCAAAAACGCCTATCTCATGGCCTGGCGGAACATGAAAAAGAGCAAACTCTTCTCCTTTATCAACGTCGTGGGCCTCGCCGCCGGGATGGCGGCCGCCATCCTCATTCTCCTGTGGGTCCACGACGAGCTCGGTTTCGACCGCTTCCACGCGAAAGCGGACCGGCTCTACCGGGCCGTGACGGAACAGCGCGACATCGGCGCCTTCGACCATTATGCGGTCACCCCGAGAGCCATGGGCCAGACCCTCAAAGACGAAGTGCCGGAGGTCGTCCGGGCCTCCCGCTTTATGGGCGCGGGAATCCGGCTCGACCATGACGGCTTGGCCGTCGCCGAGAGCGGGGCCTTCGTCGATCCCGACTTCCTCCAGATGTTCAGCTTTCCCCTCCTTCAAGGGAACCCCGATTCCGCCCTGGAGGAGCCTCTGTCCATCGTCATCACCGAAATGCTTGCCTGGAAGTATTTCCGGGGTGAGAACCCCGTCGGGCAAACCCTGACGACGATGAATAAAACCGCCTTCCAGGTGACCGGGGTGATCCGCGACGTCCCCGCCCGATCCCACCTCCGGTTCGATTTCCTCGTTCCTTTCCGCCTCTTCGAGGATCGGCTCCCCGCGGAGAACGCCTGGGACGACGTTTCCTATTTCACGTATGTCGAACTCGGGGATCGAGCGTCCCTCGTCGGCCTCGAGGACAAAATCACGGCGGTGGTCAGGACCCGCAAATCCGACGCCGCGAAAACGGAGTACCGCCTCCAGGCTCTCGGGCGGGTCCACCTGTACTCCGACTTCAAGTTCGACTTCCCCGGACATGGTGATATCACCCAGGTCATGATCTTCAGCGCCGTCGCCCTGTTCATCCTCGTCATCGCCTGCCTCAATTTCGTGGGCCTCAGTACCGCCCGTTCGTCCTCCCGGTCCAAGGAGGTGGGCGTCCGGAAGGCGGCCGGAGCGGGGCGGAACGAGCTCGCCCGCCAGTTTTTCGGCGAGTCAGTTTTCATGACATCCCTCGCCTTCGTTCTGGCTTTGGGCGCCGTCAAGATTATCCTTCCGTCCTTTTCCGCGTTCGCGGGAAGGACATTCCATTTGACCTTCGGCTCCGGGATCCAGATCTGGCTGGGGCTCCTGGCCATCGTCGTCTTCGTCGGGGTCATGTCCGGCGCGTATCCGGCTCTATTCCTGTCGGCGTTTCCGGCCGTCTCCGCGCTCAAGGGCGGCCTGAGGACGGGAGCCCGAAAAGGTGGATTTCGCCGGGCGATGGTCGTCCTCCAGTTCACCATTTCGGTGTTTCTCGTCATCAGCACGTTGGTCGTGTCCCGCCAGGTCCGGTATCTGCGGAACCGCCCCCTCGGCTATGATCCGGACCATTTGATTTTCGTCTCCCTCGAGGGCGGCATAGCCCGGAACGCTCAGGCGGTGAAGACTGAATTCCTCCGGAATCCCGCCATCCTCGGGGCCTGCCTCCTCGACAATCTCCCGATCTATGAAGGCAGCGGCACAAGCGGCTCGACCTGGGATGGAAAGCCCGAGGACCTCAAGGTCCAGATGCGGCTCGGCTTCGCGGACGAGGACTATCTCGAGACCTTCAGGATGGAGCTCGCTGAAGGCCGCTTTTTCGGCGCCGCGGGCCCGTCCGATTCTCCGGACGGCCTCGAGGATTTCGTCCTCAACGAGTCCGCCGTCCGGGCCATGGGCCTCCAGGACCCCGTCGGAAAGAGGTTCTCGGTTTGGGACGGCCGGCCCGGCCGGATCATCGGCGTGGTCAGGGATTTCCAGCTTCGCTCCTCCCGCTATCCCATCGAGCCGCTCATCCTGGCCAACGATCCCGGAAGCTTCGGGACGCTCTGTCTTAGGATTAAATCGGATCACGTCCCCGAAACGATAAAGTCCCTGGAAACCACGTGGAAGACGTTCAGCCCGGAATTCCCCTTCCGCGCCACCTTCTACGACCAGGCCGTCGACGAGCTCTACCGCAACGAGCGGCGTTCGGGGACCCTATACCAGGCCATGACCTCGATGGCGGTCGTCATCGCCTGTTTGGGATTGTTCGGGCTGGCCTCGTATCTCGCCGAGCAGAGGACCAAGGAGATCGGCATCCGCAAGGTCCTGGGGGCCTCGGTTCCGGGGATTTTCGTTCTCGTCTCCCGGGAATTTCTCCAATGGGTGGCCGTCGCCAACCTCCTGGCCTGGCCCGCCGCCTTTGTGTTTCTGAGAAGCTGGCTTCAAAACTTCGCCTACCGGACGCCGCTCGGAATCGATGTCTTCGCCCTGTCCGCCGGGCTTTCCCTGGCCATCGCCCTGCTCACCGTGGGCGGCCAGGCTCTCCGAGTGGCCAGGACCGTTCCTGCCCGCAGCCTGCGCTACGAGTGACGGCGCGCTCGACCGGCTCCATTACACACAGGGGAAGCTGGACCGGGAAGCCTTGGAAGGGCCTGCTGAACAATCTCCCACTCGGTAACGCGGTAATCCGAAACGCCACACGCAGCTCGAAGGTCTCCGCTATTCGTAATGGGTCCGCATCCGGACGATCTTGACGGTTTTGATGTCGGGAAGCACTTGATAGGCGAGCCGGTGGCGGATGTTGATGCGCCGGGAATACGAGCCTGTCAGGTCTCCCGCTGGCTTTTCAAATGGCGGGGGCTCTTCGAAGGGATTCCTGCCCAGGATTTCGAGAAGGACTTCCGCTTTCGGGTGAAGACCCGAAGCGGACGACTTCTTGGCGTCTCTCTACGCCTGGCGCGTGTAAACGACCCGCGTCGCCGGTTTCTACCCGGCTTTCCCCGGCCTGGGGACTGCCCGCCGCAGACGCTCCCCGTGGAGGCGGGCGGCTTCCAGGGCTTCCTTTCCCTCGGGTGTCAGGCGGTAGTACGTTCTGCTCCGTCCCCCGCGCTTGGCGGTCCCTTCCTCGAGGCGTTTGGCCAGATATTCCTTGTTGACGAGCCGGCCCAGGGCGAAGTACAGAGCGCCGAGGGTGTAGTTCCGGTCGAAGATGAAATTGACTTCGCGGTTGACGGCCACTCCGTAGGCCGTGTCCCCAAGGCGAAGGACGGCGACGAGAATGGCATCCTCGAGGCGGGTCAGGAGCTCCATCGGTCACTCGTAGCGGAGGGACTTGGCGGGGTTCGCAATCAAACTCAGGAATAGCTCGTTCTCTCCGAAATAGCTTTAGGGCTAGCCTCGCACGAATGTCATGGGCGGTAGAGCACTGGATGG
>JAFGEN010000208.1 GCA_016931595.1 Candidatus Aminicenantota bacterium
ATTTTTCTCGAACCGGGTCATCGTCCCCGGCCGAACGACGGAAGACGACGTCGTCTGGTGGATCCGACAGCGCGTCGCCTCGCTGGGAATGGAAAGCTGGTTCCAGCCGACGATCGAAATCAACCGGCCTCGAAAAGAGGCGGCGAAATACCCCGAGGATAAAATCATCCGGCCGGGCGATCTGCTCCACTGCGACGTCGGGATCAAGTATCTCGGCCTGTGCACGGACATGCAGTGGCAGGCCTATGTCCTGAAAGAGGGGGAAACCGATGCGCCCGCGGGCCTTCAAAAGGCCCTGGACAACGCCAACCGCGTCGCTGACATCTTGATGGCCGAATTCAAGACCGGGCGGACGGGGGCGGAGATCGTCGGGGCGGCCATGGCCCAAGGAAGGGCCGAGGGCTTAAACCTGGCGATTTATTCGCATCCCATCGGCTTCCACGGACACGCCGTCGGCTGCACCCCCGACGCCCGCGATCCACAAACGATCGATGAGGTCAACGTCCCGAAGTGGAGCTATCCTCTTTATCCCGACACCGCTTATTCCATCGAATTCAACTGCAAAACGCCGGCCGCGGAATGGGACAACGAGGACGTTTACATCGGGTACGAGGAGGATGCGATTTACACCGAGGCCGGCGGCTGCCGGTTCATCGACGGCCGGCAGACGAAATTCATTTTGATTAAATAGGGCGAACGGATTCCGGTTTTACCTGAGAGCCGGCCAATCGTAGAGGCGGCCGAGGGCGGCCAGAATCTCGGAGGCCAGGCCCTCGCCGCCGTTGCCGTTGAGCATAACGATCGCGCCCCGGCGCCGTTCCGGATACCCAATCATCCAGCAGACCGAGCCGGGATAGTTGTTGCCGGGATGAAGAACCGTCAGGTCCGGCCCCTCTCCCTTGACGAAAGCGCCGAGCGCGTCGCTCATCGGCGTTCCGAGGAGGTGAGGATTGAGCTCCGCCGCCGGACGGAACATGGTCCGGGCCGTGTCTTGGGAGAATAGCCGGTTCGAAGCGCCGCCCCCGCCAACAGTAAATATTTTGCGTCTTTCATTCGATCTTCTTTTATGGTCATTTTGACCATAATATTTTATAATCATTTTGTTCCGGAAGAAGGCCAAGGAGGACCGCCATGATCTCGATCCCATTGACCGAGGCGAAAGCGAGAATTTCCGCACTCGTTGAGCATCTCACGAATCTGAAGGAGCCCATCATGATCACCAAGCACGGCCGTCCCGTCGCCGCCCTCGTCCCCTTCGAGGATTGGAAGAAAGCAGAGGTTTCCAAGGCCGGAGGATTGGCTACGGTTCCCCTGCCCACCGAAAACCACGACTCCGTCATCGAGGCCATGGTCGAAAACATCTACGAAGCCCGAACCCAGGCCCGGGCCCGCAAACCGGCCCTCTGATGTATCTCTTCGACACCGATGTCCTCAGCACACTGGCCAAGAAACGCCGGCCCGAGAATCTGACGGCCAGGTTGGCTGCGACGCCCGCGGCGGCGCAGTTCACGACGGCCATCAGCGTCGCCGAAATCTCCTACGGGCTGTTCAGGTTGGAGGAGCGGGACGGGGCCGGCGATTCGCACGGCCTCCTCGTGTTCTTCGAAACGCAGGTTTTTCCCCGCCTCACGATCCTGCCCTTCGAGACGGAGGACGCCTGGGTCTACGGCCGCCTCAAAGCGTCCCTCGAGCGAAGGGGCCGCCCCCGATTCGAACCGGATCTGCAGATCGCCTCGATCGCCTTGAGACACCGCCTGACCGTCGTCACGGCCAACGTCCGCCATTTCCAGGGCATTTCTGGATTGCGCCTGGAGAACTGGCTGGTCTAATTCGCGGACGCAATACTCATGCTACGATAAATCCCTCGATTTGCGACGATTTTTATTCACCGAGATGACCTTCGTCCGGAATTCTTCTCCCGTTAGAACAGGACGGCGTTGAAGACCATCCGGAACGTCCCGAACGATTGGGCTCTCCACTGCGGGCAGAAGCCGAACAGGACGATACAGCCCTTGCCGAATTCGACCTCCAGGGCCGCGGCCTTGTTCTGAAGATATTTCTCTCCGATCAATAATCCGGAAAGAAGCGGCGATCCCTCGGCCGCGAATTTCGACAGGACTTTCCCCTTGAACCCCTCCCCCGTTTCGAAGGCCGGGTTTCCATCGGAGAAAATCGCCGCCTGGGCCGGCATCCCGGCCGTTAAGGGATCGGCCGCATCAAAAGCAACCTCGAGAATCGACCCGCCGAGATAGAAGTCCGTCGTCTTGAATAATTCGGGGCCAGGTTACTCAACTCCCGAATTCGAATTCGGGAGTTGAGTAACCTGGCCCCGATCTCAACGACCTCATCAGGAGAGAATTGCCCTCGGCCGCCGTTTCATGGAAAGATATCCGCATGAAAATACTCACGATTCTGGCAGCGGCTGCGGTTATAGGCGTCGGACCGGCTTCGATCGACAAGGGTCCGGTCAACGTCATGACCTTGGGAACCTTTCATTTCAGCTTTCCCAATCTGGACCAGGTCAAAATCGAGAAGGGAGACCAGATCGACGTCCTCGATCCGGTCCATCAGAAGGAAATCGAAGGACTGGTGGATCGTCTGGCCGAATTCCACCCGACCATCCTTGTGATCGAGCGGCAGCCGTCCCGGCAGGCCGAAATCGACGCCCTCTATCGCAGCTATCTTGGAGGAAAGCACATTCTGGGCCGGAGCGAAGAGCAGCAAATCGGCTTCCGCCTGGCCAAGCGACTGAGACTGGAACGTCTTCACTGCGTCGACGAATGGGGGCAGTTTGCCGAGAACGTCCGAACGCTCGTCGAGGCCGAGGGCGGGCCCGAGGCGGCCCGGTTCGAGAAATATTTCATCGAAAATCCGGACATCGGCAAAAAATTCGTCCGGCAGCCCATTTTCAAAACGCAGGGGATCATCGCCGAGTTGAGACGAATGAACGATCCCGAGTCCATCAGGAAATCGATGGGCAACTATCTCATCGGCGTCTTCAAGTACGAGGAAAAACCGAACGACTTCATCGGTGTCGATTTCGAGACCGGACGCTGGTTCAACCGCAACCTCCGGATCCTGCGGAACATCCAGCGGATCGCAACCAAGCCCGGCGACCGGATCTTGGTGATCATCGGCGCGGATCACCTGAATTTGCTGAATTATTTTTTCGAGTGCTCGCCTGAATACGAGCTGATCAGCCCTTTGCCCTATATTAAGTGATCAGAATCCGCATTCCGCGGATTTTCCACTAGGTTTTCTCAGGAAAAAATACAAAGCCAAGACGCCGCCGATAATCAACCCGATGTCCTCACGAATGCCGTTGAGGAAAGGAACGATTCCGGCCAGGGCATAAGCGACCGGAAGGGCCCAGAGGCGCGGAGGAATCTTCGCTTCAGCCAAAAGAAGAACGGCCAGTGTGAACAGGGTCGTCGGGCAGGGAACGAGTCCGAACGGGAGCGACTCCGGATATCCCCGTCCCCATAGACCTTCCAGCGCCGGGTATCCGATCAGGGCATACAAGGCCATGGCCGCGGCGGCATAAGAACGGGGAGTCGCCTTGAAGTGAAAGGATACTCCAGGCCGGCCGAACGCGGCGAAAGCGAAAATCAAACCCTGAGCGATGAAGATCGGGACAAAACCCAAGGCCGGCGGATAAAAACCGCGAAAATAGAGAAGATTGAAAACCGCGCCGGTCCAAAGCCAGAAGAACGCCAGGATGGCGCAGATGATGGAACCCGAATAGCGTTTCTTCGAGACGGCCAGAAAGACGGTTAAAAGACCCAAGGCTAAGGCGGCGACCTGGAGCGGCCAAATGTCCCGGTTATATTCCCGAAGGAGCAGCAGGAAGTCGATCAGTTCGAAAGACAGGCTCACGGCTCACCTCTCTTCTGATGCCCTCTCTATTATCACGCCGGGCGCGCCGACTTCAAGCGCCGGAATTATTCGGTGCCAAAATAATCGGTGCCAGGTTACTCATTCACCGATTTCCTCCGGATCGTATAAAATGGGAGAGGGAGTAAGTGCCGCCCCCCTTTGGGGCCCTGGCACCGGTTTTCGGAACCGAGGCATGAAAAACGACGGCTGGAACTACACGGACCTCATCCGCCTGGAGGACGAGGGTCTCACCGTTTCGGAATTTTACCCGCTTCGATATCCGAACTTCGCGGAAAAGGAGTGGCGGCAACGAATTCTCGACAAGAAAATCACGCTCAACGGGCGACCGGCCGTACCGGACGACGGGCTCTCGACAGGCGACGTCCTGGTCTATCGACGTCCGCCTTGGGAGGAA
>JAFGEN010000209.1 GCA_016931595.1 Candidatus Aminicenantota bacterium
ACCCGGAAAAGCCGCAATGTGAAAGCCTGGCAATGCGGGACGGGTGAATTGAATTTTTTGAATTTATGTGAATAATCCGGATTAATGTCCGTTTGGCTTCAACTGGCGCTGCTCTTCCTCCCGGCCGCTTTCTGGATCGGATACGCCTACTATCATGACCGGTTTAAACCCGAACCGCCGATCCTTACGATTTTCAGCTATTTTTTAGGTTTCGCCGCCGGCTGGCTTTGCCTCCGGACGTATGATGTCCTGCTTCCGGCGCTCGGACTTCCCATCGACCTGGACCCGATCGGGGGGTTGAACCTGAAATTTTTCCTTTATTGCGTCCTGGTCGTCGGATTGGTCGAGGAGACCTTCAAATTCATTCCCTTTCTTCTCATCACTCGCTTCAGCCATTTCAACGAGGAACTGGACGGGTTGTTTTACGCCGCGACCATCGCCCTGGGTTTCGCCGCGTTCGAAAACATGCAATATCTTCCCTGTCTATCCGGCTTCGAGCTTTTCGGCCGGGCTGTCGCCTCGCCCCTGAGCCATTCCGTCTTTGCCGCGATCTGGGGCCATCTGGTCGGCTGCGCCCGCATCCGAAAAAAAGGGATGGTCCCGGCCGCCACCCTCGGCCTCGGCCTGGCCGCCCTGGCCCACGGGCTGTTCAATTTTCTGAATTTCTCGCCCATCCTGCGTTTCTTATCGGCCCTTCTCGTCCTGGCCCTCTGGCTCTGGCGCATCCGGACGGCGGAACATTTGGCCAGAAAATGCGTCTGAAAAACTGAAAACAGGTTGACTTGATCGCTTTTTCGGAATTATCATCCAAAGAGAGCGATCATCGAGGAGGAGGCATCATGAAAAACGAATATCGGGAGCTTTTTGAGGAGTACTCCCGGGGGCGTATCGACCGCCGGGAATTCTTCCGGCGACTGGCGGTCCTGGCCGGCGGGGCGGCGTCCGCGGCCGGTCTCCTGTCTGTTCTTGAAGGAACCCGCTCATACGCCCAGGTCATTCCAATGGATGATTCCCGGCTCGACGCCGGGATGATCACGTATCCGGCCGGCGACATCCCCATGAAGGCTTATCAAGCCAGGCCGAAGAGGGAAGGCCGGTTTCCCGGAGTGATCGTCATCCACGAAAACCGCGGGCTGGTCCCGCACATAAAGGACGTCGCCCGCCGGGTCGCCCTGGAGGGCTACGTGGCCGTCGCTCCCGACGCCCTGTCCCCCTTCGGCGGGACGCCGGCCGATTCCAACGAGGCCCGGCCGCTGTTCCAGAAGCTCGAATCGGCGGCCAATATCAAGAATTTCACGGCCGCGGTCGCCTACCTGAAGACCCATCCCCGATCGACCGGAAAGGTCGGCTGCATGGGTTTTTGCTGGGGCGGCGGAGTGACCAACCAGGTCGCGGTCAATGCGCCCGACCTGAACGCCGCGGCCCCGTTCTACGGCTCCCAGCCGGCCCTGGAGGATGTTCCGAAGATCAAGGCTTCGATGCTTCTCCATTACGCCGGAGAGGACGCCCGGATCAACGCCGGGATCCCCGCCTACGAAGAAGCCCTCAAGAAGGCCGGCGTGGAATTCAAGACGTACATGTACGAAGGGGCCGGCCACGCCTTCTTCAATGACACGGGGACGCGCTACAACAAGGAAGCCTCGGCCCTGGCCTGGGAGAGGACCCTGGCCTTCTTCAAGGACAAGCTGGGGGGGTAAACGGCGTTTTAATCCTTCGGGAGCCCGGAGCGGGTCGTCCCCAAGATACGGAAAGCGAGCAGGGTAGCGTCGTCTTCCAGCTTTCCCCCGCAATGATCCAGGACGGCGCTCCAAACCCTGTCCTTGGCCTCGGCCAGGGACAGCCACTTGATCTCATCGAGAAGCGCGGGAAGCCGCGTGGACCCGAATTCAGCCGAGGAAGAGTCGCGGGCTTCCAGGATTCCGTCGGTGAACAGCCAGAGCGTGTCGCCGGTTTCGAGGGGGACGACCTCCTGCCGGTACGTCCAGTCCGGAAAAAAGCCGACGATGCCTCCGGTCTCGGCCAATTCCAGCCGGCGGCCGTCAGCCCGGTGGATGATCAAGGCCGGATGCCCGGCATTAGCGAAAGCCAACTCGAACCGGTCCAAATCCAGAATGCCGTAAAACAGGGTCACGAACTTGTTCGTCAGGTGATTGGTGCACAGGAGCCGGTTCACCCGCGAAACGACTTCGGCCGGGGGCGTGGAGGCCGTGGCGAAGGAGCGCAAACCGGCCTGGAGGTTGGACATGAGCAGGGCGGCGGGAAGCCCCTTGCCCGAAACGTCGGCGACACAAAAACCGATCCGCCGCTCGTCCAGAAGGAAGATGTCGTAGTAATCGCCGCCGATTCTCCGCCGCGGCCGCCATTCCACGGCCATTTCGCAATCCTCGACCTGGGGCAGGGACGGAGGAAGGAATGCCCGCTGCACGGCTTCGGCATCGTCGAATTCAAGTTTCTCCACCGCCAAGTCGCGTTCGACCTGGCGACGGGTCCGGCCGCGGGCGATCTGTTCGCGGACGACCTCGAGGAGGTAGCGGTTGTCCCACGGCTTCTGGATGAAATTGGCGGCCCCCAGGCGCATCGCCTCGACGGCCAGTTCTATGGAACCGCAGCCGGTCATGACCACAACCGGCAGAAGCGGCTCCAGGCGCTGGGCTTGAGTCAGTAGCTCGATTCCTTCCCGAACGGACGTCTGCCCGGGGGAATAATTCAAATCCATCAGGAAAAGATCGAACCGGTCGCCATGCAGAATTTCCAGGGCCGCCGCCGGCGAACTCGCCGACCGGATTTCGAAACCGTGCGCCTTGAGCAACATTTTCAAGGCTTGGACAATGTCCTCCTGGTCGTCGGCAACTAAAATTCTGGGTTTTTCCACCGGCCGGCCTGTCTCTTCCATGATCGATTCATCCTCCGGTTCTTTGAAAGCAAGAATAGTGCCAAGACCTCCTTGAGGCAAAGGAGCATCTGCTGTTCGAATACGGACACTCGCCGAACGAATATGGGCATCGCGTTTTTACGGCGGCGGAGAAAGCAAAACTGCGCTAAAAGGACCGTTAAAAGGATTCGAGATAGGCGTCGGCCGAAACGATTTTTATTCCGGCATATTCCGTTAAAACCAGCAAGTCCTCGTCGCCTGTCACGATGAATTCCGCCCGTCCGGCCGCGGCGCAAGCCAAGATCTTATTATCTTGAGGGTCGCGGCAAACGAGCGGTATGGGTTGTACAATCGGCGCCGGTCTGGCGATCTCTTCTATCGATTTGATCAGGTAGTCTAAGAAAATGGGTTCCACGCCGAATTTCGGCCGGAGCAAGACAGCGGAGATTTCATCAAGGATCTCCCGGCAGACAAACAGCTCGTCATCCCCCCGGATGGATCTTTCAAGGACTCTTCGGGGGCTTCCTTCCCAGAAAAATGCCGAAATGAAAATGTTCGAGTCCAGGACAACCTTCATCGCTTCCGCCGGAGGCGTCTGACCTCGTTTCCGACATCGGCCTCACGAAGACCCCGTTCAGCGGCGAGATTCTCTCCATAAGAGAAGATGCTTTGCCACCGTTTCTTTCTCTCGATATACATGCGGGCCGCTTCGCGGATCAGTTCGGAACGACTCCTGGTCTCGGCTTTGGCGACGAGGTCGATCTGTTTCAGCAAATCGTCCTGAAAAGAGATGTTGACTGTGGCGATACCCATTGTTTTCTCCAGCTTAAATATACAATCCTTGTATGTTTATGTCAAGACCTTTCGG
>JAFGEN010000210.1 GCA_016931595.1 Candidatus Aminicenantota bacterium
GGTTATTTCTTGATGACAACCGGGACGGCGCCGAAGGTCCAGCCCTGCCGATGCCGGATGACGGCCTTTTTAGTCAGCGTTTTCCCGGCGGCTTCCAGGGTGACCGTGTATTCTCCGGGATCGACCATTCCGCCGCGGTCGAAACCGTAACCGCCGCCCGGCTGCCCCTGTCTCGGGAGCCGCATCGCCCAGGAGGCCGTATTCATCCCGGCTTCACCCTTGCCCGATATCTCGGCCAGGACGGTTCCGGCCGCATCGCGGACCGCGATTTTCACCGGCCCGTCGATCTTGTTTTTCAGGTAATAATGGATGACGACCGCGTTGGGTTCGTTGGGGGAGAAGAGGTGGCTGTCGCCGAGGAGTTGGTAGTTACCGGCGACCGTGTAAACGCGCTGGGTCCGAGGCTCGATATCGAAAAGGTAGACGTCCTCGGCCGGAAGCGTCCTTCTCAGCGCCTGAAGCGGCGCGATGTCGGCGATCCAGGCCCCGCGGCCGTACGTTGCGACAACGAGGTCGTTCTCCCGCGAATGGATGACCATATCGGTGACCTTGACCCAGGGCATGTTGTTTTTAAAGGGAACCCAGTGCCGGCCGCCGTCGATCGTGACGTAGACGCCCTGCTCGGTTCCGACAAACAGGAGGTCGGGATTCTTCCGGTCCTGGACGACGACGTTGAGGGGCTTATCGGCGGGGAGGTCGCCGGAAATCGAGGTCCACGTCTCACCGTAGTCGGTCGTCTTGAAAAGGACCGGTTTGAATTCATCCAGCCGCAGCCCGGTCTTGGAAACGAAGCAAGTTCCGGCCTCATGGGGAGAGGGGAACACCCGGCTCACCCAGTAATGGGCGGGGCCGCCGGCCGCGTCCAGGGAGGAGGTCCGGTCGAGCCAGTTCGCCCCGCCGTCTTTCGTTACCTGGACCTTGCCGTCGTCGCTTCCCGTCCAGATGACACCGGCTTTGACCGGCGACTCGGCCAGGGTCGTCATCGTGCAGAAGGTGATGAAGCCCTCGCCGTGCTGCTTGGCGTCCTCGTTGGTCGTCAGGTCGGGACTGATCTCCGTCCAGTGGTCGCCGCGATCCTCGGACTTGAAGACGACCTGGGCTCCGGTGTAGACCACCGCCGGATTGTGGGGCGAAAGGGCGATGGGGGCCGTCCAGTTGAAGCGGAGCGGAGGCGCGCCCGCCGGCCGCCGCGGGGTGATTGAGGTCTGGGTCCCGTTTTTCTGGTCGAACCGCCACATCGTCCCCATTTCGCGGTTGTTGAACAGCCATCGGGAATCGGTCGGGTCGACGCAGTTGTACATGCCGTCGCCGCCGCCGACCGTCACCCAGTCGGCCAGCGTGATCTCACCGGCCCAGCCGTTAGAGGGGCCCTTCCAGGAGTCGTGGTCCTGCAGACCGCCGTACACGTTATAGGGATCCTCCATGTCCACCCCGATGGCGTAGAACTCGGTCAGAGGGAGGTTGTAGGCGTGATGGCAGGTCAGGCCGCGGTCGTAGGAAATGTTCACCCCGCCGTCGCTTCCGAAAATCAGGCGCTTGGAATCCAGAGGGTCGATCCACAGGCACCGCCAGTCGCCGAAAGCCTTCTGCATGACCCCGTCGGACGGCCAGCCGAGCCCCTTCCACGTCTTCCCGCGGTCGTTGGTCGAGGCGATCGAGACGCCGGTGATGTAAACGGTGTCGGGGTCGTTGGGGTCGAGGCGGAGCTGGTTGAAGGCGTAAGGCGACTTATCCAGGGCCGCCTCGAAGCCGGCGTTGATCTTATACCAGGTCGTCCCGCCGTCGTCGCTTCGGAAGACCTCGTTGCCCAGGGTTCGGGCCGGAGGCGTCCCGCCCCGCCGCTTGTCCTGTTCCATTTCCCGTTCGGTCGGCGCCCGGCGGTTTCCGTTTTCGACGACGGCGCAGAGGATTTTAGGATTCTTCTGGTAGACATCCAGGCCGATTCGGCCGATGCGGCCGGTCGGCAGCCCTCCGGCCAAGCGGGTCCAATTTTTCCCGCCGTCCGTCGTCTTGTAGATGCCGCTGCCGGGCCCGCCCAATTCGTAATGCCAGGGCAGACGGACCTTGTCGTAGGCGGCGGCGTAGAGCGTGTCCGGTTCGGATTCGACCAGGGCTAGGTCGACCACGCCGATTTTCTCGTCGAAATAGAGAACCTTGGCCCAGGTTGTTCCGCCGTCGGTCGTCTTGAAGACGCCGCGCTCGGTATTGGTCGTAAAGAGCCGGCCCATGGAGGCGATATAAACGATATCCGGATTTTTCGGATGGATGATCACCCGGGCGATGTGGTGGGTATCGGCCAGTCCCATGTGGGTCCAGGTCTTTCCGGCGTCGACGGACTTGAAGACGCCGTTTCCGGAATGGGAGGAGCGGGCGTTGGCCGCCTCGCCGGTCCCGACCCAGACGATGTTCGCGTCGGTCGGAGCCACGGCCACGTCGCCGATCGACAACTTCGTCTGGTCGTCGAAAAGCGGCTCGAACGTCGTCCCCGCGTTAACGGTCTTCCAGAGGCCGCCGTTGCGGGTTCCGACATAGAAAGTATAGAGATGGTCGCGGGCCGGGACGGTCGGGACGGCGAAAGCCGTGACCCAGGAGCCCGCCCGGAACGGGCCGAGGTTCCGGTACGTGAGATGTCGCAGGACGCTTTCATCAAGCCCGGCCTGCCCCGCGGCGAACGCGGGAGCGATCAGGGCGACGAGAGCCGCGGCGATAAAAACTTTTTTTGCCGAATCGGTCATGATTCCTCCAGGCGGAACTGATATCTCATACATCATATGCCGAAACGAAGCCCATGCCAAGCTGGAATGGTCTTCTCGAACACCGCCGGGCGTGTACGTTAACGTTTGACTATTTCGGAGGTATTTTATCTAATATGAAGCCTCCCGGCCGTCTCTGAACCGAATCCGACGACCGCGACGCCTCTGTGGGAGGAGCGACCCATGTCGAAGAATTCAACATACGGTCTCGGGTTGGATTTCGGGACGAATTCCGTCCGGGCCCTTCTCGTCGACGTTTCCTCCGGCCGGGAAACAGCCACGGCGGTCGTCGCGTTTCCGTCCGGACGCGACGGCATCATCCTCGACCCGAAAAATCCCACTCTCGCCCGCCAGAATCCCGACGACTACCTCATCGCGGCCGAAACGGCCGTCCGGAAAACCCTGGCCGCGGCCCGGCGGGCGGAAAAATCCTTCTCTCCCGCCCGGGTCATCGGCCTGGGAGTGGATACGACCGGCTCCACGCCTCTCCCCGTCGACGCCGGCGGCGCGCCGCTTTCCCGCCGCCGGGAATTTCGGCGGAATCCCAGCGCCATGGCCTGGCTCTGGAAAGACCACACCGCTTTCGCCGAGGCGGCCGAAATCACCGCTCTGGCCGCGGCCGAACATCCCGAGTACCTGGCCAAATGCGGCGGGACCTATTCCTCCGAGTGGTTTTTCAGCAAGATTCTTCATTGCCTTCGGGTCGACCCGGCAGTCTTCGACGCGGCCGCAAGCTGGGTCGAGTGTTGCGATTGGATCCCGGCCGTCCTCGTCGGCGAAACCCGGCCGGAGAAGATCAAGCGGAGCCGCTGCGCCGCCGGCCACAAGGCCATGTTCAACGCCGAGTGGGGAGGGCTCCCCGCAGCCGATTTTCTCGCCCGGCTCGACCCGAGGCTGGGCGAGTTGCGGGCTTACCTGTATCACGAAACATTCACATCCGACGTCAAGGCCGGAGGGTTGTCGCCGGAATGGGCGGTTCGATTGGGTTTGCCCAAGGGGCTTCCGGTCGCCGTCGGGGCCTTCGACGCCCACCTCGGGGCGGTCGGGGCCGGAGTTTCTCCCGGCCGCTTCGTCAAGATCATCGGGACCAGCACCTGCGACATCTGCGTCTGGCCTTCCGATCAATCCCTTGACGACATTCCGGGCCTGTGCGGAATCGTCGACGGCTCGGTCCTGCCCGGGTTTTTCGGCCTGGAGGCGGGGCAATCGGCCGTCGGCGACATCTTCAACTGGTTCGTCAATGAAATCCGGCCCGGCGGGACGAAAATCGGTTCTCATGCGGAACTGACGAAGAAGGCCTCCCGGCTCAAACCGGGGGCTTCGGGCCTCCTAGCCCTGGACTGGAACAACGGCAATCGGACGATTCTCGTCGACCAGCGCTTGACCGGGCTTCTTCTCGGCCAGACTCTCCACACCCGGCCCGAGGAGATCTACCGGTCCCTAATCGAAGCCACGGCCTTCGGAGCCCGGACGATCATCGAGCGGTTTCGGGAATACGGCATCCGCATCGACGAGGTGATCAACTGCGGCGGCATCGCCGAGAGAAATCCCCTGGTCATGCAGATTTACGCCGATGTGACCGGATTGGAAATGAAGATCGCCCGGTCGGCCCAGACCTGCGCCCTGGGGTCGGCGATGGCCGGGGCCGTGGCCGCCGGTCCGGCGGCCGGAGGTCATCGCAATTTCCCCGAGGCCCAAGCCGCGATGGGCGGATTGAAAACCCGAACCTACAAGCCGGATCCCGCCCGGCAGGCCGTCTACGAGGACATCTTCCGAATCTACCGGAGGCTGCACGACGCCTTCGGGACGAGGGCGTGGACGGGCTCGCTTTTTTCTGTTATGAAGGACCTGCTTCAGATCCGCGACCGACAGCTCCACTGACCGGCCGGGGGGCAAGGAGGCGTCATGCTCGAAGATCTAAAAGGAAACGTCTGGCAGGCCAACCTCGAGCTCGTCCTCAAAGGGCTCGTCGCGCTCACCTTCGGAAACGTCAGCGGGTTCGACCGGGCCTCCGGCCTGGTGGCGATCAAGCCGAGCGGCATCGCCTACGACGCCCTCAAGGCCAGGGACATCGTCCTCATCGACCTCGAGGGAAAAGTCGTCGAGGGGAAGCTCCGGCCCTCATCGGACGCACCCACCCACCTGGCCCTCTACAAGGCCTTCCCCGAGATCCGCGGAATTTCCCACGGTCACAGTCCGGCGGCCACCGCCTTCGCCCAAGCCGCCGCCGAGATCCCCTGTTATGGGACGACCCACGCCGACCATTTCAACGGGGCCGTCCCGGTGACCCGCTTCCTGACGAAAAAGGAAGTCTCGGCCGATTATGAAGCGAAGACGGGAGCGGTGATCATCGAGCGGTTCGAATCCGGAAACATCAATCCGCTCGAATTGCCCGCCGTCCTCGTCGCCGGCCACGGGCCGTTCACTTGGGGCCTCTCTCCCGGTTCGGCCGTCCGAAACGCCGTCATCCTGGAAACAGTCGCCCATATGGCCATCCAGACCCGGCTCATCCGCAAGGACGCCCGGGTCCTGCCCGGATACATCCGGGAAAAGCACCACCGGCGAAAGCACGGCCCCGACGCCTACTACGGGCAAGGAAAAGAAAAATGATGAAGAACATCCCCGACGTCAAGCTCGGCCTCGTCGCCGTGAGCCGCGATTGCTTTCCAATCGATCTCTCCCGCAAGCGCCGCCGGCGGGTCGCGGCCGAGGCCAAAACGCTCGGCCTCGCGGTCCGGGAAATCCCGACGATCGTCGAAAACGAGAAAGACGCCCTAAAGGCCCTGGACGAGCTTCGGGCCATCGGAGCCGATGCCCTCGTCCTCTACCTGGGCAATTTCGGACCCGAGGGGCCGACGACGATCCTGGCCCAACGGTTCGACGGTCCGGTCATGTTCGCCGCAGCGGCCGAGGAGTCGGGAGACGACCTGGTCGACGGCCGGGGCGACGCCTATTGCGGGATGCTCAACTCGTCCTACAACCAGGGACTGCGCAAACTCCGCCCCTATCTCCCCGAGTACCCGGTCGGAACTCCCGAAGAAGTCGCCCAAATGATGGCCGAGTTCGTCCCCGTCGCCAGGGTCAGGCTCGGGCTGAGGCGGCTCAAGATTTTCTCCTTCGGCCCCCGGCCCCAGGATTTCTTGGCCTGCAACGCCCCGATCAAGCCCCTCTATGACCTCGGAGTCGAGATCATGGAAAACTCCGAGCTCGACCTCTACGACCTGTTCCTCAAGGCGAAAGGAGCGGCGGAAGTCAAGGCCGTGGCCCGGGACATGGCCCGGGAGCTCGGCGCCGGCAATACCTATCCCGACCTGCTGGACAAGCTGGCCCAGTACGAAGTCGCTCTGATGAAGTTCCTTGAGAACAACCTCGGCGCTTCGCAATATGCCGCGTTCGCCAACAAATGCTGGCCGGCGTTCGAATCCTACTTCGGCTTCGTCCCCTGCTTCGTCAATTCACGGCTGGCCGGACGCGGGATTCCGGTCGCCTGCGAAGTGGACATCTACGGGGCCCTGAGCGAATACATCGCCGTCTGCGCCACCGGGCGCCCGGCCACCCTGCTCGACATCAACAACACCGTCCCGGCCGACATGTACAAGAAA